>JALRFL010000015.1 GCA_023259875.1 Alphaproteobacteria bacterium | reverse complement strand
AGGCGCCACCATCGCCAATATCATGCGCGGCGGTGATCAGGCCTTTAGCGTTTAATTGCCGGATCATATCACCGTGCTTGGCCTCAGCCGTCAGATCAACAGGCGGCGGTGCAGATGCCGACACCTCATCGGCAAGGATATGGGCATAAACGCTGTTTGATAGCCAGCCATCATTGGCATCTTCCGCTTGCCCAATGATGAAAACCGTTTCATCAGGGGCATTAATGGCAATAGTTATGGCATGGGAAATATCATCAATAACGCCGATCATCCCAATCACGGGGGCAGGGGATATTGCCTTGCCATCAGTCTCGTTATAAAGCGACACATTGCCCGATACGATAGGCGTATTAAGCGCGGTACACGCCGCCCCCATGCCTTTAATCGCGCCCACAATCTGTCCCATAATGGCTGGTTTTTCCGGATTGCCAAAATTCAGGTTATTGGTCGTGGCAAGTGGGGTTGCGCCAGTGGCGGTAATGTTGCGATAGGCCTCTGCCACCGCTTGCATAGCCCCCATATACGGATCAGCCAACACATAACGCTGGGTGCAATCTGTGGTCATGCTCATCCCTCGCGTGCTGTTATGAACACGGATCATGGCGGCATCCCCACCGGATTCGATTAAGGTATCTGCCATCACATGGCGGTCATATTGTTCGTAAATCCAACGCCGGCTAGCCAGAAAATGGCTTCCCATCATTTTTATTAGCGCCGCGCCCAATGGCATATCCACAATCATATCTTGATTAGCAATCGGTTTCGCTGTTGGGCTGTCTTCATAAGGGCGATCATATTCGGGGGCATCTTCGACTAACGGGGCAATCGGCAGGTCTGCCACCACCTCATGACCTGTTTTTAAGACCAAATGGCCACTATCCGTGACCTTGCCGATAACCGCAAAATCCAAATCCCATTTATCAAAAATGGCTTTAGCCCGATCCATAGCATCAGGTTTTAAGACCACCAGCATCCGTTCTTGGGATTCGGACAGCATGATTTCATATGGGATCATGCCCTTTTCACGGGTAGGGACTTTATCAAGGTCGATTTCCATGCCCAGACCACCTTTGCTGGACATTTCCACCGAAGATGAGGTGAGCCCAGCCGCCCCCATATCCTGAATGGACACTACCGAATCAGATGCCATCAGCTCAAGGCTGGCTTCCATCAGCAATTTTCCAGCTAAAGGATCACCAACCTGTACCGTAGGCCGTTTGGAGCTATCTTCTTCGCTAAACTCTGCCGATGCCATGGTCGCGCCGTGAATGCCGTCTCGGCCTGTTTTGGCGCCAATATAAATAACAGGATTACCGGGGCCTGACGCGGCAGAAAGAAAAATTCGATCAGCCTGTGCCAACCCGACTGCCATGGCATTAACCAGAATATTCTGATTGTAACTGGGATCAAAATGCGTCTCACCGCCAACTGTTGGGATGCCAATACAGTTCCCGTAACCGCCAATACCGCTCACCACACCGCCCACCAGATGGCGGCTTAAGGGATGATCAGGCGCCCCAAAGCGTAACGCGTTTAATAAGGCCACTGGCCTTGCGCCCATCGTAAAGACATCACGCAAAATGCCGCCAACCCCTGTTGCCGCCCCTTGATATGGTTCAATAAAAGAGGGGTGATTATGGCTTTCGATCTTAAACACCGCCGCCATGCCATCGCCGATATCCACAACACCAGCGTTTTCCCCGGGGCCATGGATGACCTGTTTGCCTGTGGTTGGCAAGGTTTTCAGCCAACGGCGCGAGGATTTGTACGAACAATGTTCAGACCACATGGCTGAAAAAATACCAAGCTCAGTCAAATTAGGGGTTCGCCCTAGCCGTTGACAGATCAGCGCAAACTCATCCGCGCTCAGACCCATTTCTGCGGCTTGTGTTTCCGTGGTGAGAGGGAGGTCAGAAGCGGTCATGACGCGGCCTCAATGACTGATTGCAATAACAAACGCCCATCTAAGCCGCCATGGATGGGATCAGCTTTGCGTTCTGGGTGCGGCATCAAACCTAACACACGGCCATTTTCCGAAACGATGCCGGCAATATCATTAATCGCCCCGTTTGGGTTATAGTCAGGGTCTTGATCAGCGCCTGAATAGGTAAAGGCAATTTGCCCTTTATCGGTGAGTTTTTTGAGGGTGGCAGGATCAGCAAAATAATTGCCTTCGTTATGGGCAACAGGGATGCGGAGCTTTTGCCCCTCCTTCAGACCCGTCAAAACGGCGTTATCGCTGTTATGGGTTTCTAGCAACACATCACGGCAGACGAATCGCAAGCCCCGATTTCGCATCAATGTGCCGGGGAGCAAATCCGCCTCAGTCAGAATTTGAAAGCCATTGCAAATGACCAACACATAGCCGCCACGCCAGGCGTGTTCTAGCACCTCATCCATAATGGGTGAGCGCGCGGCAATGGCACCACAACGCAAGTAATCCCCAAAAGAAAATCCCCCGGGCAAGATGACAAGGTCTTGCCGCGGCATGGTGCTTTCTTTATGCCAAAACTGGTTGGGTGCTGTTCCGGTGATATCACGAATAGCCGTAATGATATCACGGTCGCAATTAGAACCCGGAAAACTGATAACCGCTATGCGTGCCACGATGGGATTATTCCTCAATCAAATCTTCGATGGTGATGTCGTAATGCTCAATAACTGTGTTCACCAACAAGGTTTCACACATTTTCGAAACCTTTTGATGCGCTCTGGCATGATCATTTTCATTCATGGTGAACCGGATCAAGCGACCTGTTTTAATCTCACTCGCCTCATGATAGCCGAGGTTATTAAGGGATGACTCAATCGCCCGCCCTTCGGGGTCTAGGACACCGTCTTTGAGTCCGATGGTAATGGTTATGTTAACCATAATGTTCTCCGTTTCATGTCGCCGCGATGGTGATGCCAAAGCGGTTTGCGATATCTTGATACGCTTCGACCAAGCCGCCCATAGATTTACGGAAGCGATCCTTATCTTTGATATCGCCAGTCGCTTTATCCCATAACCGGCAGTTATCTGGGCTAATTTCATCTGCCAGAATCAGCAAAGGGTCATCTTCTTGACGCTGTGATGGGCGGCCAAATTCCAATTTGAAATCCACCAAGGTGATGCCAATGCCATTAAAAAGATCACCAAGAATGCGGTTGATCGCAAGCGAGGTTAGGCGCATCTGCTTTAATTCGTCTTCGCTGGCCAGATCAAACCCGGTGATATGCTCGGCGGTAATCAAGGGGTCTTTTAAGGCGTCTTCCTTCAGGTAATATTCTACCATGGGGGTTTTCAGACAGGTGCCTAGGTCTATCGGGATATGCTTGCCTGCCAGCCGCGCCACCATTGATCCTGCGGCAATATTGCGAACCACAACCTCAACCGGAATAATGTCACATTTGCGAATCAGTTGCTCGCGGTGGTCAATTTTCTTGATCAGATGGTGTTTGATCCCAGCCGCACCCAGCGCCGACATGATGTGATAAGAAATGGCGTTGTTGAGAACACCTTTGCCCATGATGACTTCGTGCTTTTGGGCGTTATAGGCGGTGGCGTCATCCTTGAAATACTGGATCAACTGATGCGCGTTATCCGTGGCAAAAATGGTTTTTGCCTTGCCTTCATAAAGTTTGTCGCGTTTTGCCATAGATTTATTAGGAAAAAAGGGTTCTCTGTCATAGGCTTATGCTTACGCCTTACCTTAGCAATCCTGATGACGATAAGCAATCTCTGGAAGTGTTATTTTGTGCCGAAAATGCGGTCAAAAATGTAATCAATATTTTTGAAGTGATGGTTAATATCAAATAGCGCCGTGACGGTATCCGCCGGAACATGGCTAGTGACCTCATCATCCGCCAAAAGATAGTCAAGAAAACTGCCCCCTTCGTGCCAGACCTTCATCGCGTTACGCTGAACCAAGCGGTAAGCGTCTTCACGGCTAACCTCATGCTGGGTTAGGGCTAACAACACTTGCTGGGAATGGACTAAGCCGCCTAGCTGATCAAGGTTCTTCTGCATGGCTTCAGGATAGACCAAGAGCTTTTCAACCACGCCAGCCATCCGATGTAAGGCAAAATCAAGCGCGATAGTGGCATCAGGGGCAAATAC
>JALRFL010000013.1 GCA_023259875.1 Alphaproteobacteria bacterium | reverse complement strand
AGGCTATGGTGATGCGATAGGTGTCTAACGGACAGAATCATGCCCTTAAATCCGGTGCTTTACATTTTGGGGATACTTTTATCTGTCCTCGCCTTGGCTATGTTAATCCCTGCTGGCATGGATTTTTATGACGGTCATGCGAATTGGACCGCTTTTCTCGCCGCTGCATCAATCACTATGTTTTTTGGCCTTGGGCTTTTGTTATCAACACGGCTTGATGGCATGGACAGCATCAATTTGAGACAAGCCTTTTTACTGACCAATTCCGCTTGGATTAGTATTGGCCTTTTTGGGGCTTTGCCTTTTCTTTTGGCTGATACCGATATGAATATCCATGATGCGGTGTTTGAATCGGTATCTGGCATCACCACCACTGGTTCAACGGTGATCCCTTTGCTTGAGGTGATGTCGCGCGGAATTTTGATGTGGCGCGCGGTGTTGCAATGGCTTGGCGGCATCGGGATTATTGTGATGGCTCTCGCGGTTTTGCCAATGCTAAGCATTGGTGGGATGCAATTGTTTCGAACCGAATCTTATGACACTCCAGATAAGGTGATACCCCGTGCCACCGAACTCGCTGGGGGTATTTTTCTGATCTATACTTTGCTGACTTTTGTTTGGGTGATGATGTTCGCCTCTGCTGGAATGCCCGGTTTTGACGCCGTCACCCATGCTATGACGACACTTGCCACAGGGGGGTTTTCTACGCGCACCGCCTCAATTGGATCATTTGATAATGCGTTGGTAGAAGTCCTAACCATTATGGGCATGGTGGTGGGAAGCCTTCCTTTTGCTCATTATCTGGCACTGACCAGAGGAGGGTGGAAAAATCTGATCGAAGACCCTCAAGTCCGATGGTTTATAGCGATCTCAGCATCGGTCAGCTTAATCATCACCTTTCAGCTTATGGCAAAGATTGATCTGCCCTTATTAGTGGCGCTTCGTCAGGCCAGTTTTAACACCGTATCCCTAATGACTGGCACAGGGTACAGCAGCACCGATTATGGGTTATGGGGTGGTCATACTTCGGTCATCTTATTGATTGCTATGTTTATAGGCGGCTGCGCCGGGTCAACCACTTGCGGCATTAAAATGTTCCGGCTTCAGGTTCTTGCCGCCACCGCAAAGGTACAGTTATCGCGCTTGCTTCGGCCTCACGCGGTAAGCGTTGTCTATTATAATCGCCGGCCTGTTCCTGAAACCGTCATGGACGCCGTGATGGGGTTTTTCTATCTTTATATTCTGTCTTTTGTCATTCTTGCTATTCTGCTTGGGCTAACGGGGCTTGATTTGGAAACGGCGCTCTCTGCGGCCGCGACCTCAATTAGCAATGTTGGCCCTGGCCTTGGCGAAATTATCGGGCCTTCAGGCAGTTTTGAGCCATTATCCGCCAGCTCAAAATGGATTATGGTCGCTGGAATGATTTTAGGACGCCTTGAGCTGTTTACGGTTCTGGTGATGTTGATGCCGGGGTTCTGGCGCCGCTAAACACCGCGCCGTAATACCCCCATGCCTCTATGTGAGATTGCCAAAGCCTACGGCGCGAGTGGCCAGCCATTAGGATTTTTAATGCTCAAGATTTGCTGGCGGAATTCCGCATCAAAACGGGAAATGGCCTCTGTCATGACATGAATGCGAATGCGTTCTGCCTCTGCTGGGGTGGTGTAATCTGGAATGGTGGTCTGATAACTGGCATTGACCACGAGACTAGCAGTTTGAAAGTTTTGAGGGTGGGTAAAGCTAAACGACGCTGACACATCTGCAACCACCAGTTTTCTTTGCTCATTGGTGAAAAGCGATTTCAAATCATCATTTGACGCAATATCAATTTCTTGCAAATCGGCTTTCGTCACCGTCATCAAAAGATTACCGTCATTTTCCACGGGATTAAGTGTGTCTTCACCCCATTGCTGAAGCAAAACGGCTAAACTGGGTTGATAAAGATGATCAATATAAGGTGACACCGCATGGGGGCGATGCTCATTAACCATATCCATAGTGCCTACGCTGATATCAATACTGCCGCCGCGTGGGCTAGCGGTCAAGACCACAGGTTTAGGTGTTTGGCAGGCGGTGATCAGTCCCACCAAGCCAAGCAGAAAAACAATCTGGACTCGAAGTCGAAACATAGCATCACCTCAAGATAAAAGCGGTAGCTTCATCATAGATTTCTCATCTGAACAACGCAATGCTTTTTGATGATCTTCATCCTTGCGCTGTGTCTGAGGCATCCCATGACCATTCGGTTTTGCAGAACTCACAAGAGATGGTCAGCTGATGATTGTCATCCGCAAACTCAAGCCGCTCTTCAGGGGAAAGTGAGGCCAACACCTGTTCCACCCGATCTGGCGAACAGCGGCATTCATCGCGCAACACGCGCCATGGTAACATTGAAACCCCCAATTCATGAAACAGGCGATGCACCAGAATATCTGGCTCAATATCATTAGCCAGCAGTTCATCACGACCAAGCGTTGCCATGAGGGCGCAGGCCGTATGCCAGATATCAGCCTCTTCATCACTCATGGGCAGAACCTCATCATGCGTTCCGCCAGTTGCCGGTATCCTTTGCAACAACAGACCGGACGCTTGCCAGTTGTTGTCTTCCATATTTGCCGCAAGGAAAAGCGCGGTGTCAATTTGCTCTGAGTCGCGAAAATAACGCAAAGCCACATCCTTTATCTCGCGCGCTTCTATGGGGACAATGCCCTGATAGCGTCCTTTTTTACCCTGATCAACAGTAAAGGCCAGATGCCCTACCCCCATCAAATCCATCATCGGGGCCGGGCAGCCAAGTGGTGCGGCTTCTAGGGCTTTGCCTTTTTCGTCATCAAATGCGGCATAGCCACGCACCGCCCCAGCAGAGGTCACATCCGCCAGCAAAGTTTTTATCGCCCCATCCCCCTTGGCCTGAAGCGTGAAAATACCATCAAAGTCCATGGTGCTAGAAAGGCACGAAGCCAGCACCATAGCCTCTGCCGCAAGTTCTGCTATGGCAGGGGGATATTGGTGGCGATCCAAAATGCTGTCCACCACCCCATCAAGACGCACCATCCGCCCTCGAATAGCCGCCTTTCGGCCAGCCCCGGCGTCAATCACAAATGGTAAGATGCCAGAGGCTAAGAGATCAGGTGAAACCGGTTTGCTCACCGCGATACCCCGCGGTCTTGACCAACCCCTATATCCATACAATGGCACATAATCGCCTTTTGCACATGAAGCCGGTTTTCCGCCTCATCCCAGATCACAGATTGTGGGCCATCAACAACCTCAGCCACAACTTCATTGCCGCGATATACGGGCAGGCAATGCATAAAGATAGCGTCTGAAGCGGCCTGTTTCATCAAGGCGGAAGTCACCCGAAACGGTGTTAAGATATCATCATGGGCAGATTTATCCACGTCTGCTGTTGATCCCATCGAAGCCCAAGTATCCGTAACAATAAGATCAACCCCCTTAGCCGCCGCGAAAGCATCATCAGCCAAGGTGATGCGCCCCCCTTCTTTTAAGGCATTCGTGACAATCCCCTCATCGGGGCGCATTGAGGCTGGCGTTGCTAGGGTCAGAGCAAAGCCAAAACGGGCTGAAGCCTCAATCCAGCTATGGGCGACATTGTTCCCATCCCCAGTCCAAAGCACAGAAAGATGTGAGAAATCCAAATCAGGGGCTTTATATTCCGCTAATGTCATCACATCCGCCATCACCTGACAGGGATGGCTCCGATCCGTTAGCCCATTAATCACAGGGATTTCCGCGTGCTTTGCCAATTCCACAAGCGCCGCATGGCTATTAGCGCGGATCATAATCGCATCAACATATCGCGATAATGCCCGGGCGGTATCAGCTATGGTTTCCCCACGCCCCAGTTGCATTGACTTGCTATCAAGCACCACTGGCGATGCCCCAAGCTGATAGACCCCAACCTCAAAAGACACTCGGGTTCGGGTCGAGGGTTTTTCAAAGATCAGCGCGATAGATTTTCCAGCTAGCCGCGATAGGTGGTCATCCGGATTTGCCTTCATGGCCATGCCGTCTCGGATGATTTGCGTCAGCGTTGCCGTGTCGTAATCGGCGATATCAAGAAAGGCTTGCATCATTCTAATATTCCTTACCCCAAAGCCCCCAACACTTGATCCAACACCGCAACCGCATGACGAATTTCAGCAACATTCACATTCAATGGCGGCAATAGCCGAACCGTATTTGCCGCCGCTGGCACAACCAGAAGATGGTGTTGCCGCAATGCTTCGGTCATAGCCACAGGGGTGATGCCATCTTTTAAGACAAGGCCAGTCAAAAATCCTGCACCGCGCACTTCCGTGATGGCATCATGCCGATCAGATAAATCATGCAGCAGATCATATAAAAGCGCACTGCGTTCGCGCATATCAGCCAAAAACTTATCATCCAGAATCTCAAGCACCTTTGCCGCCGCGGCCATGGCCAGAGGATTGCCGCCAAATGTTGACCCATGGCTACCCGGGGTCATGGTATTCGCCACCTGCTCGGTTGCGATAACCGCCCCTATGGGAAAGCCGCCGGCCAAACCTTTTGCCATGGCGATAATATCAGGGGTAATGCCGCTGGGCTCAAAAGAGAATAAATGCCCCGACCGGCCAACACCTATCTGTACCTCATCCGCGATCAGTAGGCATCCTGCCTCATTGGTGACATCCCGAAGCTCTTTGAGAAATCCGTCTGGCAAGGGTTTTGCGCCCCCTTCGCCTTGGACACTTTCAACCATAACCGCGGCAATTTCAGGATGCTCTGATGCGGCGTCTTTTAGCAAACGGTCACGCAAGACATTCATATTGCCAAAGGGGAAATGATCAAAACCTTCTGGCATGGGCCCAAACCCCTCACGAAAGATAGGGCGATCCGTTGCCGCCAGCATCGCAAGGGTTCTGCCATGAAACGCGCCTTCGGAACACAGAATAGTATGGCGGCCAATCTGGCCCTCGCTGTGCATGGTGCGGCGCGCCATTTTCACCGCCGCTTCGGTGGCCTCTGCCCCAGAATTGCAAAAAAACACCTTATCTAAACCCGAACGCTCGGCCATCATTTTGGCAACACGCGCTTGCTCTGGTATCTGATAAAGGTTTGAGACATGCCAGAGTTTTTGCGCCTGCTCTGTCAAAGCTGCCACCAAATCAGGGTGGCTATGGCCTAGGGTATTAACCGCGATCCCACTTGCAAAATCCAGATATCGTTCTCCTGCCGTGCTGATCAACCAGCTTCCCTCACCATGGCTAAAGGCAAGGTCGGCGCGGCCATAATTCCCCATTACCGCGGAATAATCTGTCATGACAACGCCTCACGCTTAAGAGGCATAAAATGCTTTGCCAGTTGTAACCCTTGCGCCTGATAATGTGATCCGCTTCCTTTAGCGCCATAAAGCGCTTCTGGAACTAGCGACAAGGGTTCATAAACCAGCCGACAAACGGTCTGGCCTTCCTCAATCAGAAACGGCACATCATGGGAACGCACCTCTAGCACCGCCCGCGTTTCCCCTGCGCCTAATTCTGGCAAGCCAAAGCCAGGATCAAAAAATCCAGCGTAATGCGCCCGAAACTCACCAATGCGAGTGTCATAGGCCGTCATCTCAGCGGCGTAATCCGCAGGCACGGTGACATATTCGCGGCTGGCTAAAATATAAAACTCATCAGGGTTTAGCACTAATCCGCCTGCGTTAAGATCAGCAAGGGTGACTTTTTCCCAAAAAGATGCCACGGGATAGACACCAACCTGATCCACATCAATCAAGCCCGCGTGTTTGCGCGCGCGCCACCCAATCAAGTCGGGCATATAGGGATGCGCCTGCCCCGACAAATCCACACTCAACGGAATACCATCACGCACCGCGTGATGAATAATGCCATCCCCATGGGTTAGGCCAGTCTGGCGTTGCAAATCTGCCATCACACCATCACTGATATGCGCTTCCCCCTTTCGCAATCGCAATTGTGACAAGCGAGAGCCTTGACGCACCAGAACCGAAAAAGTACGCGGACTAATTTCGGCATAAAGTGGCCCATGATACCCTTCTGGCGCGGTTTCAAATTCATCCGCCGCATCCACAATTAGCCGCGTGAACACATCTAACCGGCCTGTTGAGCTTTTGGGATTAGCAAGTGCCGTTACCCCAGCAGGCAAATGAAGCGATTCCATAATCTCAGCGATATAAACACAGCCTTTTTCCAGAACCGCACCAGCAGACAGGTCAATTTCATGCATGGCTAGATCAGCAAGCTTATCAGTCACCTTATTGCCAGCCCCCGGCAAAAACGACGCCTGAACGCGCCAAGCCTTTGCCCCTAGCCGCAAATCCAGCGAAGCGGGCTGAATTTGACCAGCAATGAGAGGCGCGCTAGCGTGAAGAATACCCTTGGCAAATGCTTCCTCTAATTGCGGCAAAGACAGGATGCCATCATTAGCAGATAAAAAAGGATTATCAGGTGTTGTCATAGCGATGCTCATGCTAAGTCTTGAGTTTATATCCGGTCTTCAAGAGGGTAATGCCCACCATTGATAGCATCAGCATTGTGACGGATAAAATCAAGCCCCCAGATAAGGGTGAGGTTGAAGCCAATCCCGTCATGGCATAGCGAAACCCATCAATCATGTAAAACACCGGGTTATAATGCGCCAAGAGATCAAACGGTTCCGGCAAACGGTCAATGGTATAAAAGGTGCCTGATAAAAACACCAAAGGCTGAATGACAAAATTGGTGATGGTAGCAAGGCTATCAAATTTGTCTGCCCAAATCCCTGTGATCAATCCAATCACCGCCATAATCCCTGTGGAAAGCAACAAAAACGCCGCTGCCGCCAGAGGATGCACCGGAATAATGTTCACATCAAAAAAAAGCATGGTTAGCATAGCCGTTACCGCAACCATGATCCCTCGGGTAATCCCTGCGGCCACCATGGCAAAAAACACCTCATAAGCGCCAAGCGGCGGCATCACCAGATCAACAATATTTCCCTGCACTTTGCCAATTACTAATGACGATGAGGTGTTTGCAAAAGCATTTTGCAAAGCCGCCATCATCACCAAACCCGGGGCAAGAAACGCAATCAAGCCAATGCCATCAGAGATTTGCACCCGACTGCCAATGGCCACCGCAAATACGGTTAAGAACAACCAAGTGGTAACAACGGGGGCGCCCACGGTTTGTCCCAAAATCTTAACAAACCGCATCACTTCACGGTGGTAGAGCGTGAAAAAGCCAATGCGATTGACATGGCCAATCGCGATGGGCCGGATCACGGCTGGATTTGATCCAGATGGTTTATTCATGTTGTGTGTCGACATGGGCGCAACATATTCGGTATGCTAGGATAAAGCAAGGTCACGGCACATCATCTTGCTAAAATTGCGGGTCTTTCTGGAAAGGTGATCACGCCCATGCCGCCATCTGATGATCGCCTCAAGCGGCGTCTTGAAAATAAAGCTCTTAGCTATCTTGGCCGGTTTTCGTCAAGCGAAGCCAATCTGCGGCAAATTCTGATTCGCTTCGGCAAGCGGAAATGCCTCCCTAAAGACGCGGATGAGGACACAGAAACCCAGTTTTTATTGCAACTCGATGCCCAAATTGACATCCTGATCGCTCGCTATCGCGAGTTTGGTTATGTGAATGATCACAACTATGCTGTATCACGCGCCCAGCATTTGCGGCAAAAAGGATATTCCGAGCGCCATATTCGTCAGCACCTCTTAGCTAAGGGCATTGACGCCTTAACTATTAAAAACACCATGACGGATGGTGAACTTGGCAGTGATCAGGCCGAACATGATGCGGCCATCCGCTATGCCAGAAGACGAAGATTAGGGGTCTATGCCTCAACTAAAGCCACTTCAAAACCTGATTGGCAAAACCGGCATCTGGCAAGTATGATAAGAGCAGGGTTTAGTTATCACATCGCAAAAATGGCGCTTTCCCAAGAGGAGGAATAATCGCCCAAAACCACATATCTTGCGAGATCTTTATCGGCGGTATTGTTCTGATGAAGCAAAACGGATAGATTTAGAACGCTTTGAATGCGATTAACGAAGAGGGTATTATGTCTGAGCAACATCTGTTTCCACCAACACCAGCCCGTGCCAAAAGCGCCTTGATTGATAATGATGGCTATCAAGCCATGTATAACCGCTCTATCGAAGACCCTGAAGGGTTTTGGGGCGATATTGGGCGTCAGCAGATCGATTGGATAAAACCTTTCACGCGCGTTCAGAACACCACCTATGATGCCAAATCCTTGAGCATTAAATGGTACGAAGATGGCACGCTGAATGCCAGCGCCAACTGTCTTGATCGGCATCTGGAAACCCGAGGTGATCAAACCGCGCTGATTTTTGAAGGTGATGATCCCTCAGTTAGCCGCCATGTGACTTACAGGGAATTGCACGAAGAGGTCTGCCGGCTGGCGAATGTGCTTAAAGATCGTGGGGTCAAGGCTGGTGACCGCGTCACTATCTATATGCCCATGGTCGTTGAAGCCGTGGTGGCGATGCTTGCGGTGGTTCGCATTGGGGCTATCCATTCGGTTGTCTTTGGCGGCTTTTCGCCAGATTCTCTGGCTGGCCGGATTCTGGATTGCAAATCTGCGTTTGTGATTACCGCAGATGAAGGTGTGCGCGGCGGCAAAACCATTCCACTTAAGGCCAATACAGACAAAGCCCTTGAACAATGCCCAGATTGCCAAACGGTGATTGTGGTCAAACGCACGGGCGGACAGATTGCATGGCATGACGGAAGGGATTACTGGTATCATGAGGAATTGGCCAAGGTGTCTGCAGATTGCCCCCCTGCCGAGGTTGGTGCCGAAGACCCGATGTTCATTCTCTATACCTCAGGATCGACAGGAAAGCCAAAAGGTGTGCTTCATACCACGGGCGGCTATATGGTTTATGCTAGCCTGACCTTTAAGTATGTTTTTGATTATCAACCGGGTGATATTTACTGGTGCACGGCGGATGTGGGCTGGGTAACCGGACACAGTTATATCGTTTATGGCCCCTTAGCCATGGGGGCAACTGGCGTCATTTTTGAAGGTGTGCCTAGCTATCCGGATGCTGGCCGTTTCTGGGAAGTGGTAGAAAAACATAAAGTGAATACCTTTTATACCGCGCCAACCGCCATCCGCGCCTTAATGCGTGAGGGAAATGACTATGTCACGCGTTATGACCGGTCATCTCTTAAAACTCTGGGATCAGTGGGAGAGCCTATCAATCCAGAGGCATGGATGTGGTATCATGAAATTGTTGGTGAAAGCCGATGCCCCATTGTGGATACATGGTGGCAAACCGAAACTGGCGGTATTATGATCACGCCTCTGCCGGGGGCTACACCTCTGAAACCCGGATCAGCAACACGGCCATTTTTTGGCATAAAGCCCGTGTTGGTAGATAACGACAACAACCCCCTTGATGGAGCCACTTCGGGCAATCTCTGTATTGATCAGTCTTGGCCTGGACAAATGCGCACCGTTTATGGGGATCATGAGCGTTTCATATCCACTTATTTCACCACTTTTCCCGGGCGGTATTTCACAGGTGATGGATGCCGAAGGGATGAAGACGGTTATTACTGGATCACCGGGCGAGTGGATGATGTGATTAATGTCTCTGGTCACCGCATGGGTACAGCAGAGGTCGAATCCGCGCTGGTTGCGCATGCCAAAGTGGCCGAAGCCGCTGTGGTGGGTTATCCGCATGATATTAAGGGGCAGGGGATTTATGCCTATGTCACTTTACTTGCTGGACTTGAAGGGGATGATGCGCTGATGCAAGAGCTGAAGCAATGGGTGCGCAAAGAAATCGGGCCTATCGCAACACCAGATATTTTGCAGTGGGCCCCCGGCCTGCCTAAGACGCGTTCAGGGAAAATTATGCGGCGGATATTGCGCAAGATTGCCTCAAACGAAATTGACAGTCTTGGGGATACATCCACCCTCGCTGATCCGGCGGTGGTGGATGATCTGGTAGCTAATCGTCCTAACAAAGGCTAGCCTTTAGGCATCAGCCCTCTGAGGCTTGCTGTGTCAGCCCAAGTTCAATCGCACGGCAAACCGCATGGGTACGATTTTTTGCTCCAAGCTTACTGCGCAAGCTTTTGAGATGATGCTTTACGGTTACAAGCGCGATGCCGTATTTGATAGCAATTTCCTTGTCTGACTGTCCTGCCAGTAAGCCGGAAAGCATATCCAATTCCCTGCCAGTCAGGTCATTAACAGGCAGAAAGTTTTTCTCACCTTGCGGAAAACTGGTTTCCTGCGGCATGAAAATTTGACCTTCGATCATCAAGGTAAGTGAGCTAAAAAATGCTCTTATCCCAATATTTTTTGGAATATACCCCATTGCGCCAGCTTCTAGCACCATGCGCATTTCTGAACTGCTTGTAGGGGAACCCATGACGGCAACAGGAACCTCACGGCGCGTGATTTCAAGAATTCGGGTTAGTCCCGACAGGCCTTTCATATCTGGTAATCCCGAATCCAAGATAATCAGACCCGGAGAAATGCCGCGATTAATCAGCGCTGTCACTTCACTGATGCGGTTTGCGGGATGTATTTCCATGGTTTCATCACGCTGAAGGGATTCTTCAATGATCAGGTCTCGTGAAAATACATTGGCGTAAGCAAGGATAATGTCCATGAGTTCCTCCATGAATATGGCATATATCTGCTGACTAACGGGGGAACACACTGCCGTAAAAATAAAAGGTTTATCAACATTGAGTACTATAATACTCAAATTCGCAAGTTTGCCTACTGCTTTTTTTGATTAATTTTTTACCATTTCGTATCATCCCACTGGTAACGCAGGGCAAAAGCCAGATTGTTCTGCCGATCAAAGGGGTCTTTTGATTGTGATGAAGTGGCGTTAATTTCCAGCTTAAGACCATATTTGGACAAGGATGAGGGCGCAAAGGTAAGTTTAGCCGTATGATGCCAAATATCATGGGGATCACGCCGCCATGGTCGCGAATAGGTGAGGCGTTCACGCTCAATCCCTAACACCAGCCACATCCTGTTTTCTGTTTCGGGAAAGCGGAATTGCATACCGCCATTAACCCCATAACGATGCGAGCTAAAATATACCGGCACCGTAAGATGACGCCTATAAATTGCGTCAATGTGCCAGCCGCTAAGGATGCTAGTCTGATCCCGATACTGAGGTAACACCTGATGGATCAGGCCCAAACGCAACCCTTGTTCTTGTCGTCTGCGATCATGCTGAGGCGGATACCATTCGGTGCTGGTGGTGATATCCACGCTGGCATCAATGCCTTGGGTTAGAGGAAAGATCACAATTTGCTCTATTCCCCCTAAATCATGAATTTGCGAGGTTATGTTCTCACCAGTGCTTACCACCAGACGCTGCCCACGGAGGCGCGTTCGCATCACGCCCCAAGATTGACGCCGGATCACATCAAAGATCATACCAATCCCCCGGCGATCATATCCTTGAGGCTGGGTCAATCGCCGTGAGGCGGTGATCTCACCACGATATTGGGTGTTCTGATGAAAGATGCTGTGATCTATATTCGCCATGGCATCAACGAACCAGCCTTTCACTGTGGGTGTGCCAAGGGTGAACCGATCATCAATGGTGATGCCACTGACACTGGCTTCGATGTCATGTATCCGTTTTGCTAATTCTGAGCCATCTTCTGCTCTGACCACTTGCACCGGCAACGAGGCGGCGAGATTGTTATCATATCCGATCGCGATTTCAAACGACCATGGCGAGTTGGCGGCGACCCCACATTGGCGGTTAAACTTTCGGCTATCTTCGGCGATCCAGTCCTGCCTGCCAGCTTCTGCAAGCACTTGGAAATACGGTTGCGCCATATCACAGCGACCTGTGACAACATAGATCAAGGCCTGTTCATACCGAACCCGCCGCGATAAAGCACGGTGTTGTTCAGCATCCTTGATCAAGGTTAGCGCCTCATCGTAATGCCCATCAAGGCGCAGTAGGATGACCGCCCGTACCAGCAACTGGTCATCGGTTAAAATG
Source organism: Alphaproteobacteria bacterium (assembly GCA_023259875.1). Lineage (GTDB taxonomy): Bacteria > Pseudomonadota > Alphaproteobacteria > Puniceispirillales > UBA1172 > UBA12202. The sequence continues at coordinate 11,442 of JALRFL010000013.1, read as the reverse complement.
CGATCATGATTTTCAGAAACAAACGCTTTACTGTCCATTTCTGCTGACAGCAGATCTGATGGCTTAGCTGGTGTTCCTATTATTAGAGCCAACATAACAACAGATGAGCAAAATAACCCTCTGATCATGGTTATTGTTTTACATGGTAATAGTTAATATTGGCTTAACAGGAAGAATAAAATCATTACCTCATCAGCACCAGCACCCCATCTTTATCCCTATCAAGTTCAAAACCGTTTTCTTAAACCAAAAGCCGCTGATTGACGGGACTTGCCTTTCTGATGGCCGTCATTCAGGCTTATCCCAACGGCCGCATAGAGGTTAAGGGAATGTGTAGATTGATGGGTGAAGGATACGCCCAATCTTTTTTCACGATCATGGATGCTTAGGCTTTCTGAATAATCCTGAAACCGCGTTTGCCCATGTTGCACATCTATACCTATCGGCAAACGAAGTGTAATTCGTCCATCCCTTAACGCCGGCGGAAGCGTCAGATCAACCCCTAGCTGGCTTGTTGCCCCAAGTGGAGCCTCAAACCCTAACCGGGCAGCGTCAAAACGATAATCGATTTCTGTCAATAAACTCTGTTCGGGATGGTCTGGCGATAAGCGTGTCGCGCCAAACAGCATCTCCGCCGTAACAGAGAAGCGTTGAAAATTATACTGATTCCCTGCAAATACCCAATGCGATGAAGCGGCGCTATTAAACGCCCCTTTAGCATAACCATCAGGCACATCGGCAAGGTGATCCACCCCTGCCCCAATCCAGCCTTGGCTGTTGTTTGTTTCCCTCCAGATCATGCCATGCGCCACTTGTCGTCTGACGCCGGGGCTAATGACCACTTGCGCGTTGTGATCACCAAAACGGGTTTCATACCCAACCCAATCCGCATCCGTATCCGCGCTGATATCCGTCAACCGTGCAGAGAGACGGGAGGATACCGGAGCCATTCCCGTTGCGGCAAGACGAAATCCTGTTAGCGCATGATCACCAGAGGGATCCCATAATATGGCAGGAACCGCCGCATAACGATAATCAGAGATCGGGAGCATTGAGGTAAGCGATACCATGAAGGGCGCGTTATCAAAACTATCTCGGACAAGCATTGCCCGCCCGTCAAGGGCAGATTGCACCGAACCGCCAAGCACCGCTGGGGTTACCAATAGGCTTTGACGGAGAGGTAGGCGAAAATTTGAGCTGATCTCAACGCTAGTAGCACCAATAGGCTGCAAGGCATCAGGAATATTGATCAAGCCCTGCCCAAACACAGCGGCCATATCTGCCTCGGTGCAACGCTCAATGGTACAGCCATCAGCCGTGACCAACCCCCGGTAATCCGCTGTTACCAAAAGCCGTGCCGCCGCTTGACGCGGTGTCATGCTGGGGAAGCGTTCTAAGAGCAAGGCCAATGATCCCGACACAAAGGGCGCCGCCATAGATGTTCCCGATTTGCGCCCATAACTGTCACCGGGAAGCGCGGCAAAGACACCATCTGAAAACTGATCATCACCACCACCTGGCGCGGTGATGCACCACGCTTGAGCAACCCCACATCGGTTGGTGTAACGCGGTTCATGCAAATCAGCATCAACACCGACCACCGCCAACCAATTCGGGCGTAGATCAGGATAGAAATAAGGCAAACCACTTCGGATAGATACCTCTTCGGCACTGCCATTACCGGCCGCCCATACCATCACCGGCCCATCTGGTCTGGCGATCTCGTGATAAGAGCGCAGTTCTTGTTCTAAAATGATATCAAGGGTGGATTTGCCAATATCATTGATTTCATAAATCGACGCCCATGAATTGTTCAGCACCGGCAATTGCCTTGATGCCGCGTCACCTAGAATTGCGGGAAGCATGATATTTCCAGATTGGCTACCAAACTTGCCAAAAGCATCCAGAATCCGATAGCTCACCACCCCTGCGCCTGGGGCAACCCCATGGATACCGCGTTCGTTTCGCGCCGCCGCAAGAATACTGGCAACATGGGTTCCGTGCCCGAACTGGTCTTGAAGCCCTCTGGTGGCGCCTTGCCAATCCCCGCCGCCATCAACCCTTCCGATTAATTCTTCATGTTCGCTATCAACGCCACTGTCAAGAACACCAACTGATACGCCTGATCCTGATAGCCCTATATCATAATAAGGATTGAGACCCATCGCATTCAGGTTAGGGGAACGGCCATATTCATTGCTAGATGATGAAAACGGGGCAAAGGAACTATCTGGATAAAAACCAGCATCACCTTGTGGACTAGTAATGCTTGGCGGGGGTAAGCTGCCACCACCACCGCCGCCGCCACCACCACAGGCTGTAAGCAGGGGCTGGGATAATATGGTGCTAGCCAAAAGAAGGAAAAATAAACGGGACTTTCGGGGAATGACTCTCAAAACCTGCATAACCTGACCTATCCAAAAAGGGTATTATCGGTAAGCAGGTCATCATTTGATATGATGCCAAAGGCTAAAAGCAATCCTCTGAAAGCAGGATCATTCGTGCCATTGCCATAATTGGCAAAGTGATCCGAATCAAAAGACTACACGGAAAACAAAACTTAGGCGGAGGCCGACAGCCTCGCATAGGCCGCCATCAGGTCACCAATGAGATCATCGGGATGCTCAAGTCCAACCGATAGGCGGATATGCCCCTCAAATATGCCCAATTCCTGTTTTTGATCAGCGTCAAGGCCGCTATGTGTCGTGGTATAAGGATGACATATCAGGGATTTGGCATCCCCCAGATTATTGGAAATATCAATCAGCTTGAGATGGTTGAGAAAACTAAAGCTGGCCTGTTGTCCCCCCGGCACCTCAAAGGCCACCACCGTTCCCCCATGTTTCATTTGGCGTTTAGCCAAATCATATTGGGGATGACTTTCCAGATAGGGGTAATGCACATTGATATCCGGACAGTGGGTTTCCAAATATTGAGCGATATGATGCGCCGAGGCCACCATACGATCCACGCGATAAGGCATACTTTCCAAAGATTTCATCACCACCCACGCATTAAACGGGCTAAGCGATGGGCCGGTACGGCTTAAAAACTTAAAAATCGGATCATCAACAAGATCACTTGAACCAAGGATCGCGCCAGCCAGAACACGACCATGACCATCCATATGCTTTGTTGCGGAATAAATCACCAAATCCGCGCCCAAGGCTAATGGCTTCTGCCCTAATGGGGTGGCAAAGACATTATCAACCACCATTAACGCGCCAGCCTTATGGGCAAGCTGGCTGACCGCTTCTAAATCCACCAGATCAAGCAAAGGGTTAGATGGCGTTTCCACAAAAACCATCTGGGCAGGTTGCGACAAGGCCTTCTCCCATGCCGCTATATCCGTGCCATCAATCAATTCTGTGGTTATCCCCCATTTTGGTAAGATTTCTGTCAGAATCGTATAACACGCCCCAAACAAGGCGCGACTTGCCACCACGCGGTCACCTGCCTTGAGCAAACTTGCCATGGTTGCAAATACCGCCGCCATGCCAGAAGCCGTCATGCGGCAGGCTTCTGCTCCCTCAAGCTGTGCCAAGCGGTTTTCCAGCATCCGCACCGTTGGGTTGCTGTATCGGGAATAAACAAAGCGGTCTTTTTCCCCATTAAACGAGGCCGCCGCTTCTTCGGCGGAAGAATAAACATAGCCAGAGGTCACATAAAGCGCTTCTGATGTTTCATCAAACTCAGATCGCTGCAAGCCTCCACGAACCGCAATGGTATCTGGATGATAGACGGGGTCTTTTGTCATGGGTCTTTTTGCCTACGCCCTTGGGTTAGTCTTTCTTGCCACAATAAGGTGACAATGACGGTTTAAGGCCTTGGCGCGTGCTTGGCAAGGATTCTCTGAAGCGTACGGCGGTGCAGTTTCAGTCGCCTTGCGGTTTCTGAGACATTTCTGCCGCATTGTTCATAAACGCGTTGAATATGTTCCCACCTGACCCGATCAGCCGACATAGGGTCTTCGGGGGGTGGCGGCATGGTTTCGCCTTTTTGCAAAAGCGCCGCAACAATCGCATCCGGATCAGCAGGTTTAGGCAGATAATCAATCGCCCCAGCCTTCACCGCCGCTACCGCGGTCGCAATATTGCCAAAACCAGTTAAAATCACCACTCGGCAATCCGCCTGATGATCATGAAGCATCTGGACAATATCAAGACCGCTTCCGTCCTCAAGCTTGAGATCAAGTATGGCATGAGAAAAACGGTCAGCCTTGATCTTGGTTCTGGCATCAGCAAGCCCCGATGCCATTGTCACCGTAAAGCCTTTGCGTTCCATCACTCGCGCTAAACGCCCTAATAGCGGCTCATCATCATCTACAATAAGCAGTTTTCGTTCAGTTAGCGTCATCATGTGCTTCCTCAATCTTATTTATACATAGTTTCTTTTTTGAAAAACAAAAGGGCAAGGACATTATGCTTTCCAGCCAACATCAACACTCGCACGCGGCAGAATGAAAGTTACCACAGCTCCGCTCTCTTTCCTATTAGACACTTTAAACTGTCCACCCAAACCTTCGATCATGGTGCTGCTAATAAACAGACCTAAACCCATATGGCCATCAGCCCCAGCGCGGCTAGAATTATAAGGCTGTCCTAAGCGATTAAGGATAGCGGTCTTAAACCCCGGCCCATCATCACTAACCGATATGATAACGCTAGCGGCATTCCAACTGACATCAATCGTCACTTTGGTCTTAGCAAATTGGGCCGCATTATCAATGACCATTTCAAGGCTATGATTAATATCTGGCCTTCGCGATAACACTGGCGCTGGCCCCTCGCGTGATCCTGTAGAAGTCAAATGGATCATATCACGAATATCGGTAAAGCGATCATCCACTAACCCTTGTATTAATGCCATGGCGGCAACAGGATCATGACTCATCTGATCAATTTGGTTGGCGTCTTCATTAAGCCCCGCGAGAATCTGCCGACAGCGTTCGGTTTCTATCTTTAGGGCTCCGATTTCTTTTGCTAATTCCGCGCGGTCTGCGTTTTCATCAAGCAATTCTTCTAATTCATGACTGATCAGGGTGATCGAATTGAGGGGTGAGCCTAGTTTATGCGCCGCCACTGTGGCAAGACTGCCAAGCGACAGCATTTGTTGTTCTTGTGCCATATTAAAACGGGCATCAGAAAGCGCCCTAACCACATTTCTGGCATGACTAGCCAGCAAACCTGTATAAATCCCAATAAAGGCTACCGCTAGCACTAGTGCCACCCATAACCCAATGAGATAAACAACCGGCAAATGCGGGGTATCGCCGCCCCATGGTAAGGGCAGATGATAAACAGAAAGCAAACTGGCAAGCACCGCCACCATCAGCATCAGCGTAAAGGTATAACGCAAGGTTAACAGTGATGCCGATACAGTCACCGGCGCCAACAACAATACCGCAAACGGATTGGTTAATCCGCCTGTTAAAAACAATAAGGCAAACAGCTGTAAGGTATCAAAGGTTAGCAAAACAAACGCTTCATGATTTGTCATGCGCGCCCGATTACGGTTATAAAGAAGATGGCCGATATTCACCACCGCAGACAGCAAAATCACCCCCAGCGTTACCGTCAACGGCAATTCATACCCCAACCCGATATAAACAATGATCACGGTCAACAACTGACCTGCTAAGGCAATCCAGCGGACAATCGCCAGCTGATTGCTATTGATCAGATCATTAATTTGAAGAAAAGAGTAATCCTGCTGTACCATCAGCGTCTGACCTTCAATGAGGTTGTTTAGACATCCAGATTAGCCACTTTCAACGCGTTCTCTTGAATAAAGTTACGGCGTTCCTCAACCGCTTCGCCCATGAGCATAGCAAAGGATTCTTCAGCCGCGTCTTCGTGATCAATGGTCACTTTCAAGAGCGTGCGTTGATTAGGATCAAGGGTAGTTTCCCATAATTGTTCAGGGTTCATTTCCCCCAGCCCTTTATAGCGAGAGACTTGCGCCCCTTTGCGGCCTAATTCAAACACATGATTGACCATATCCAGCGGTCCTTGCACCTGCAGAGTTTTGCCGCCAGCAATCAGTCGCGCGGGTTTGGCAAAATGGTCTTGCAAACTGGCCGTGATAGGGTCTAAGTGCCGCGCTTCTTCGGTGGTCAAAAGGCGAGGAGACAGATGATAACGTTCGGTTACCCCCCTTAGTGTTCGGGTGATTTCCATCACCTTACCCCCGGGAATATCCCCTTGTTCCACCACTGAGCCTTGCCAGCCGCGTTCGAGGGGCTCGGCCAATCCTTCCAGCCGCCGTGCCAGATAATCTGCGGCCTCGCTGTTGGTGATACTCTCGCTGGAAAGGATGCCAGCGATGACCGCTTGTTCTAGCACATGAACCGATCCAACAATGCGCGCCATGGAATGAATGCTTTTGCTTGCCTTGATCGCTGTCATCATCAACGCGTCCAGATCAGCGCCGCCGATCTGTTGACCGCCTGCCAATTCAAGCACCGCGTCTTTCAAGCCCTGTTCCTTAAGGTAAAGATCCATGGCCGGTTGATCTTTGAGATAGACCTCGGACTGCCCACGCTTAGCGCGGAACAGGGGCGGTTGAGCAATATACAGATAACCCCGTTCAATCAAAGGCTTCATATGCCGGAAAAAGAAGGTCAACAGCAAGGTGCGAATATGACTGCCATCCACATCCGCGTCAGTCATGATAATGATGCGATGATAACGCGCCTTATCAGGGTCAATTTCGGCGTTGCCGACCCCAGCACCAATCGCGGTGATCAATGTTCCCAATTCGGCTGAACCTAGCATTTTGTCTATTCGTGCGCGTTCCACATTAAGGATTTTTCCGCGCAACGGCAGAATAGCCTGATTGGCCCGATCACGCCCTTGTTTTGCTGATCCGCCAGCGGAATCCCCCTCAACGAGAAACAGCTCAGATTTCTCGGGGTCTTTTTCCTGACAATCCGCTAATTTTCCTGGCAGGCTGGTGATATCAAGCACCCCTTTGCGTCTCGTCAATTCCCGTGCCTTGCGCGCCGCCTCACGCGCGGCGGCGGCCTCATACGCTTTTGACACCACCTTTTTTGCCTCAGCAGGGTGTTCTTCTAGCCATTGCGTTAACGCATCGGCCACCGCCTGCTCAACAATGGGGCGCACTTCTGATGAGACCAGTTTATCTTTGGTTTGAGAAGAAAACTTGGGGTCTGGAACTTTGGTGGAAATGATAGCGGTAAGCCCTTCGCGCGCATCATCGCCTGATAATTGGGTTTTCTCACGCTTGGCGATACCGCTTTCTTGCGCGTAGTTGTTAATCACACGCGTCATGGCCGCCCGAAATCCCGCTAAATGCGTGCCGCCATCGCGCTGAGGGATATTGTTGGTAAAACACATTGTGGTTTCGTGATAGGAATCTGTCCATTCCAAGGCCAATTCCACCCCAACACCGTCTTTTTCGCTATTCGCGGTAATCGGTTCATGCAAGGACTGGCGGCTGCGATCTATCCAAGTGACATATTCGCGCAAACCGCCATCAAATTTAAACTCACGCTGTTTTTGTTCCGCTTGCCGATCATCCGTAAGGACGATAGACACCCCACTATTGAGAAATGCCAATTCGCGCAAGCGATGTTCGAGAACCGAAAAATCAAACTCCACATTGGTGAAGGTCTCTTTTGATGGGGTAAAGGTGATGGCAGTACCTGTTTCCCCGGTGGCGTCGCCTTTGATCTCTAGGGGCGCCTCTGCCTCACCGTGAACAAACGCCATCTGATGAAGCTTGCCATCACGCTTAATGCTTAATTCTAACCTTTCGCTCAAGGCATTCACCACGGACACACCAACGCCATGCAATCCACCGGAAACCTTATAGGTATTGCTATCAAACTTGCCGCCGGCATGAAGCTGGGTCATAATCACTTCTGCTGCAGAAATGCCTTCTTCAGAATGGATTTGTGTGGGAATGCCGCGGCCATTATCCGTCACTGTGACTGAACCATTGCCGTTAAGGGTGATGGTGACTTTATCGCAATATCCGGCTAACGCCTCATCAATGGCGTTATCCACCACCTCATAGATCATATGATGCAGCCCTGAGCCATCATCGGTATCACCGATATACATTCCAGGCCGTTTGCGCACCGCATCAAGGCCCCTGAGAACCTTAATCTGATCAGCGCCATATTCATTTTCAGTTTCACTGGACTGGTCGTGATCGCTCATTTGCTTGTCCTTCCCTTACCGATACTTAGGGTTACATTTTATCGGCATTACAAAATTCTTCCATGATCCAAACGGATCATCGTAGCCTCGCGGCTAATCGGCGAAAAACTGACGTGATCTGTTCCACTGAACCACACCTGACCGGGCAGCTCAGAGGTCAAATCAAAAAGCGCTTGGCGTCTTTCCGCATCTAAATGCGAGGCAATATCATCAAGCAATAAGATAGGCGGCCGATCAAGGCGCTGATTTTGCATCCGCGCATGAGCCAAGACAACAGAAATCACGAGCGCTTTTTGTTCGCCTGTGGATGAGGCTTCTGCCGTGTTCCCGGTGCGCGAATGGCGCACCTCAAGCACGCTGTTATGCGGTCCTGGCATAGTTGTTTGGCCAGCCTGCCGAGATTGCCGCGCGGTTGCCATAATGAGATCTTCGACATCCACCGCAGGCATATGCGCCAGCCAATCTTCCGCTTCACCCAGCAAGGCTAACTTTGCCGCCGGAAACCCAGCTATTGGGGTAGATGCCTCCAGATCAAGCGCGTGAACCATAGCCAGCCGCGCCGCGATAATGGCGACCCCTGTTCCTGCCATTTCTTGTTCAATCGCAGAAATCCAACCCTCTTCTGCCTGATCTTCTAACAGGCGTTTGCGTTGCCGCATCGCACGGTCATAACGCGATAACCGCCCGGCATGGGCAGGATCAAACGCCACCACCAGCCGGTCAAGAAATCGCCGCCTGTCGCTGGGGGCGGCGGCCAGCACCGCATCCATATCAGGGGTCAACCAAGATACCGCCATGCGTTCAGCCAAGGCGGTTTGTGAAGCAGAAACACCGTCAATGCGAATAGCACGGCGCCCCATTTCATCAGACGCTTCCTCGCCCGTGCCCACCTTGAATTGCCCAAACTCTGTCATAACATCCGAGGATATCGCCCATAGCCAGTTGTGGTGATGGGGATGATGATCTTGGCCATGGCCTGTTTTCACCAACTGCTCACGGCGCGCGCGGCGCAACCCTCTGCCAGGGGCAAGCAATGATATCGCTTCTAGGATATTTGTTTTGCCTGCGCCATTAGGGCCAATCAGCACCACAGGGCGTGCATCAAGGGATAATTCGAGATGCTCATAATTTCTGAACCGCGTCAGCACCAGATGGCGTATCCAGGCCAGATGCGATTTCACATCAGGCTGAAGACAGGTTTCTGGTGCAATATGATTCATGATGACAAGCCAGATCAGACGCGCATCGGCATGACCACGAACAAGCTGGCATCATCCATAGGCGAACGGATCAGGGTTGGATTTGATGGTTCAGCAAAGGCAAACTCCATCTCATCCCCTTCGATCAGGTTGGTGATATCCAAAAGATACCGCGCGTTAAAGCCGATCTTCATGTCATCATCGCTCCAGTTCGTCTCAATCGTTTCAGTCGCGGAGGCTTGGTCTTGCGCGTTAGAGGCAGAGATAGTCAGGCCAGCGTTACTAAATGTCAGTTGAACGGTGCGGGTTTTTTCTGCAGAAATTGTGGATACCCGATCAACCGCGGCACTGAAATCAGCGACTTTAACAACAGATTTGCGCTGGTTGTCTTTTGGTACCACCCGTTCATAATCAGGAAATGTGCCGTCGATTAGCTTGGTGGTCATCACCACTTGTCCGAGCGAAAACCGCGCGCGATTATCAGAAAGCCCAACCTCAACATCACCATCATAGTCTTCCATCAGGCGAAACAACTCCGTATAGGCTTTGCGTGGAATGATCACCGCAGGCATGGTTTCTGCACCTTGCGGCAAATCCATCTGGGTCAACGCCAACCGATGCCCGTCTGTTGCCACAGCGCGCAATTTGCGATCTGGGGAATGGTGTAAATAAATGCCATTCAGGTAATAACGGGATTCTTCGGTTGATGTTGCCATGCGGGTCAATTCAATCATGTCTTTGAGGTCAGCGGCAGGCAACTGAAACGCGACTGGCATTTCTGCCGCGCTGATGGCAGGAAAATCCTCAACCGAAAGGGTAGGCAGGCGAAACGATGAGCGCCCTGCGCTGATCTGTGCTTGACCTGTATTGTCCGCGGTTAGGCTAATTTCTGAGCCTTCAGGCAGTTTGCGAACAATATCATAAAGCATATGCGCTGGTGTGGTAATCACGCCTTCTTCGCTGACCGAGGCGCTTACCGTTTCAACCATATCCATTTCCATGTCGGTTGCCGTCAACCGCAATTGGCCCGCTTCGGCGCGGATCACCAAATTAGACAAAATAGGGATCGTATTTCGTCTTTCCACCACCCCTTGAATATGGCCTAGCGGCTTTATCAATGCCGCGCGATCAATACTTAATTTCATGGCGAGACCTTTCTCATTCTTTGCTTTTTTGCCTTTGTTTTTCTCACCTATCGCCGCCAGATATGCGGCGGCAACAAGGCTGAGCAAATATCATCCCGATTGGTGAGCCTAAACAGAATATCACATACCCATAACACCACAAATTGTAGCATATAAGACAGGGGCAAAGCCACTATATTATGTGGTTTTACGATCATATTGGGTGAAGAGGGGTAAGGAGGCCTTAACTGGTAAGCAGTGAGCGAATCATACTCACATCATCGGCAAATTGCTTATCTTCGGCGATCATATCCTCAACCTTACGCACTGCGTGCATGACGGTGGTGTGATCCCGGTCACCAAAACGACTGCCGATCTGAGGATAAGAATAATTGGTCAGAATTTTAGCGAGATACATCGCCACCTGCCGAGGCCTTACGATGCTGCGCGCGCGGCGCTTTGAATACAAATAGTCTTTGGTCAATGGTGAAGACACAGGTATAGCTTGTGGCGTAATAAGGATACAATTCTCATCAATTAACGCTGTATCCGTTAGTACTAAAGCTCTCTGAATAACATTTTCCAATTCACGCACATTACCCGGCCAATCATAATTTTTGAGCAAGTATTCAAAAACAGTTTAACAACATTACCGATGGGTGGTGGTAAAGGAGGTTCTGATTTTGATCCTAAAGGAAAATCAGATGTTGAAATCATGCGTTTTTGTCAAGCATTTATGACAGAATTATCAAAGCATATTGGTGCTGATACTGACGTTCCAGCTGGAGATATTGGAGTAGGAGGAAGAGAAGTAGGTTATATGTTCGGACAATATAAAAGACTAAGAAATGAATTTACAGGTGTATTAACTGGAAAAGGAATTTCATTTGGTGGTTCGTTAATTCGTCCAGAAGCAACAGGTTATGGTGATGT
>JALRFL010000259.1 GCA_023259875.1 Alphaproteobacteria bacterium | reverse complement strand
ATGCTTGTATTATGGAAATCAATACTATGACGCCAACAACCAAAGTTGATGCAATCCTTCGGGTTGAAAAGCTACAAAAGGTTTTTAATCCAAACTCGCCTGAGCCAGTTGAAGCGGTTAAGGATGTTAGTTTTCAGGTGTGCCCCAATGAACTAACGGTATTGCTTGGGCCATCAGGATGTGGAAAATCTACGGTTCTTCGTATGATTGCGGGGCTGGAATTACCGAGTTCTGGAAAAATCATTCATAGTGAGCAGATTGTTGCTGGTCCGGCGCGAACAAGAGGGATGGTATTTCAAAGTTATACTTCCTTTGAATGGCTGACGGTTGCAAAAAATATTGAATATGGAATGAAACTTAACGCAGTAGCGCCCGCCATCCGAAAAGAGCGAGTTGAACATTATCTTGAACTAGTAGGCCTTGTTGATTTCAGGAACGCTTATCCAAAACAATTATCTGGTGGCATGAAGCAACGTGTAGCTATTGCACGAACTCTTGCTAATGAGCCAGAGTTACTTTTGATGGATGAACCCTTTGGCGCCCTCGATGCAGAAACTCGTTGGAATATGCAAGAGTTGCTGATTTCCTTAGCGGAATCGACTCAAACAACCATCATACTGGTCACGCATGATTTGGGTGAAGCGTTATTCTTAGGAGATAGAATTATTTTCTTTTCCAAGAGGCCAGCCACCATCATCAGTGATATGCCTGTTGTTTTCAAAAAAACAAACAGATTCGCCCGAAAAGAAGATCTATTGGCAGTGGCGGATTATAAGGCCGCTGAACAAGAATTGATGCGATTGATGCGATCACAATCAAACATCTCATCAGTCTAAGATAATAGGGGAGCAAGGTAATGATGGCAGAATTAGATTTTAGTAATAAGTCAGTTGTCATCACAGGCTCATCTAGAGGTATAGGTTTTGGTGTTGCCGAGGCTTTCGCCAGCCATGGTGCAGATTTGCATCTTATATCTAGTGGAAAAATGATACATGAGGCTGGAGATAAACTGACAAAAATTACAAATACCCCTGTGAAAACCTATCAATGTGATATTAGTGACAAGCATAAAGTGGTTGAGGTTTTATCTGAAATAGAAACCATAGATGTACTGATAAATAATGCTGGATTAGAAAGGCCAACACCCATAAACAACCCTGATCCTCAAGTGATTGACGATTTTGAGCGCATCATCAATATTAATGTTCTTGGCACATTTTATGTTACCCGCGCAGCGGTATCAAAAATGTCTGCGGGGGGAAGCATTATTATTACTTCCTCTATCTGGGGTAAAACAGCGGTATCAGAGTTCAGCGCCTATTGTTCATCCAAACACGCCAATATTGGTTTTATGCGTTCTCTTTCAAAAGAACTAGGACCAGTAGGCATAAGGGTTAATGCCGTTTGCCCAGGCTGGGTTGAAACAGAGGCAGCTATGAAATCACTGGCATGGATGTCACAAAAAACAAAAATATCAGAACCAGAATTACTTAATGAGATAGTCGGCTCTCAATCACTGACAGGTTTGATGCAACCATCAGATGTGAGTCAGTTATATTTATATTTAGCCTCTTCACTTTCTTCTAATATTACGGGTCAGGCTATTAATATTGATCGTGGTGAGGTGTTAGGATGAACATCTCTCTTGCTGGCAAAACGGCGTTAGTAACAGGGGCGTCACGCGGCATTGGCAGAGCCATAGCCATAGCCATGGCAAAGGCTGGGGCGAATATTATCTTCAGAAATTGCGTGGTCAATTCCTTTACGCATATATTCATAGCCTGTAAA
>JALRFL010000219.1 GCA_023259875.1 Alphaproteobacteria bacterium | reverse complement strand
GCTGATCTTACCACTGTTGCGGCTATAATTTTCAATATATGAGGTTTGATTCATAGCCCCAATGCTGACTGTAAGGTTAGAATCATTAGGTTTTAGCAAAGAACATTCGGTTTATCCGATGCGATGCTTGATGGTGATCTGGCGAATTATATCATGCCGCCGCCTATCACCATGGCTAGGGTTAGTATGGGCATAATCGGCGGTGCCATAACGTGTTGAGAGGCTCAACACGCCGGGCAGAATATCAGTCGCGATATCTGAAAACACCGCCCGTTCCGCTGCTCTTACCCACCCTGCGGTAGCATCGGTAAATCCCACCTCAACCCCACCATTGATCTGAAGGGATGGCAACGCGTGTGTGATCTGATAGCGCAGATTGTGCCGATTGCCTGAATTGATAGAGGCGTTGGCTTGGTTTCGGTTTTTATAGACCCTCCGGTTGATCTGGCCAATGAGTAACCCAGAGGTTTGGTCTGCCACATGATGCGCGAGGGCTATTTCGGCAGAATAGGAATTAAGATAAGGCTGACCATCCAACACAATGCGGCTGGCGTAAATCTGGCTATGGGCTTGAACATGACGAAAGGCGCGGCTGTAAGTGGCGGCGATACTAAGGGCGCTGATATCCCCATCATCATAGTGGCTGTATTCTCGCACATGGCCAATGAGGCTAAGGCCAATATCCGTCTGGCGTTGATACGGCAGGTGCAGACGCATATTTAATGCCGTGGTTGTCGTCACAAAAGCCTCAGCATCAGCAGATTTATCCAACTGGCCAATGGTGTCACCAAGACGCGCCAGATTGCCTTTTGATCCCCCAGCAGGATTGTCATTAATGCCGCCACCAATGGCTATATATCCAGACAGAGAAAACGCCTCGTTGCGTTCTTCAAGCATTGCTATTACCGCTTTGGCGTCTTGGGTTTGTTCCGCATCAGCGCGCGGATTAAGAGCAAGGCTCTCTGCATGAAGCCGTGCATCCACCACATTCCCAATCGCCATATTCAATCGCATCAGCAAGACCCGTGCCTCAACATGATCGGGATCAAAGATCACAATTCTCTCAAGCGTGGCAATCGCCGCCTTATTGCGGCCTAGGCGTATCTGTATTTGCGCTAACTGGATGTTCAATTCTGGATCAGCAGGGTTTTGAAACACCAACGCAAAGGCATCTTCTTCGCTCAAGTCAGGCAGCTCTGGCAAATGGGGGTCTTCGGCTCTGGCTCTTCCTGACAGGTCCAAACCAATAAGCATAATTATCAACAGAATAAGGGCTGGTGTAATCTTCATGGGTTAGCGCCTCGGCTAGAAATGATCATAATCACAGGATTAACAGATGACATGGATGACAGGTATTTGTGCTTATCGGTGGATATTGCCCCTTTTGATCGCAGTTGCTGGTACCGCCTCGGCGCAACCCGTTTCACCTGTGGGGCGACCATTAAGCGGCGTAATCGCCGCGACCGCATCCCCGGTTGAGGTGATCTTCACTCCTCAATCAGGCAGCAGCATAGGGCGCATGGCAGATACCGGTGATCAGATTTTTCTGGATGATGAAGTGCGAACGGGAAAGGCTGGCTCAATGCAAGTGATGCTAAGAGATCAGACAGTGTTCACCATGGGCCCTAACAGCACCATTCGGTTTGATCGCTTTGTTTTTGATCCCGACACCTCAGAAAGCGGTTCGCTTTCCGCCAGCATTCTTAGCGGCAGTTTTAAGTTTATTTCTGGACAGATTGCCGACCGTGATCCTAATGGCATGACCATTAAACTTTCTAACGCTACCGCCGCAATTAGGGGAACAACCGTGGCAGGACAGGTTCATGCTGACGGCACTTCGTCACTGGTGGTGTTATCAGGGGCCGTGATTGTTACGCCAGATCATAGTGATCATAGCGGTCGGGGGGTTGAGGTGTTTCGCTCTGGTTGGGGGGTGCGCATTGGCGAAGACGGCATTCCCAGTAATCCTGTGCCATTTCCCGAACCCGAAATTAGGAATCTGATGGGGGCACTAGTGCTGACGGATCAGAAAGGCGAAGACAACACCGAGACACCATCAGATCAAAAAGATAAAAACGCGGCGGAAAAAGACGAAAATGGCGATCCTAAGCCGCTAGACAAAGACGACACCAGAAAGGCTAACACTCAGCAACATAACGATGATCAGGATAGTGGCCAGCCTATCCCCTCCTTTGTCTCTGCTGACACGAGAAAAGAGCTGTCAGAATTGCTGGTCTCTAGTCTCACAGACGAAAACAGCATTATCGCAATCAATGACATTGTCGCGCTGTTAAGCGGCGGCAAAAAAATCGAGGAGTTGTCGGATTTAGAGAAAGAAACCCTCATCCCGAATATCAATAACGGCATCAATATTCAGGCAGAGTCTGATCTGATTAGTCTGGCGCTTTCGGGTGAACCGCCGATTTGGATGACTTATCAAAATCAGCCCTCTGATCATCTTGGCAACCCTGTTTTGGATCAAATGTTCAAGGATTTGATTTCAGAAAGTTATCAGGGGCAAGCGAATTTCGCTATTGATCATCTGGCTATATCGCCCATCAACGGACAAGGGTCTGGTCGCCTTAGCTATAATCTTTTGCTGGATTATGACAGTTTAACGCTTAGCGGCAACTACCGCGTGAGTGCGCTTGAATTGGGCGGCACGGAATATCAGGATTATAGCACCACCTTTTCAGAAGATTTAACAACAGGGCAAGTCCGAAAAGTAACGGCGTTTGACGCCGCCGGATCGCCTTCTCAACTTGAAGATGAGAATCTCAATGGCTTTTTGGATGTTGGTGAAGAAACAGAAAGCCTGATTCTTGGCGCGGTAGATAGTATTGCCCCCAAAGACACGACTCTTAAAACTTCAGCCCAAGTTTATCTTGCTGGCAGTTTCGGGTCGATCAGCGATGGGGAGTCTGCGCTTGACGGCAACTTGGCAGATGTGGAAGTCACTATCCGCGAAGTGGATGAGACAGGTGTGCCAAGTTTCACAGGCCATGATCTGAAAGCCAATCATATCTCTCAAGGACAAACAAACTAACCCAAAGCCACTTAAGACGCATTCAAGATGGATATTGTTTCCCTTTAGTATTTGTGTCAGCATAAAAGGCTGAGACAAGATGTGGGGGGGAGTTCAGTGTCACCATCTCAAAAAACTTATGATGTTGTTATTGTTGGCGGCGCTATGCTGGGGTCGTCATGTGCGTGGTTTTTGAAAAAACACTAT
>JALRFL010000112.1 GCA_023259875.1 Alphaproteobacteria bacterium | reverse complement strand
GGTCGGTGGGTTTTAGACCCGCCGCGATCAGTCGGTCTTCGATATCGGGTGCGACGCCCTTTAACGCGGCGCGTAACATCTTGCGACGTTGGTTAAACGCCGCCGCGACGACGCGTTCCAACGTTTTGGCATCCGCATCGAAACGGGGCTTTTCCAATGCGGTGATATGGTTGCGCCTCTCGAAAATTATGGCGTCAAGGTTATGTCAATGGGCTTGCTTGTTCCGGATGAAACCGCAATGATCTGGCGTGGTCCGATGGTTCAATCTGCGCTGACCCAAATGCTTAATGCGGTGGTTTGGGGAGAATTGGATGTGATTGTGATTGATTTGCCGCCAGGAACAGGAGATATACAGATTTCTCTTGCCCAACAGGTAAATCTGGCCGGAGCAGTCATCGTATCAACGCCGCAAGATATTGCCTTGCTGGATGTTGTTAAGGCTCTGACCATGTTTGATAAGGCTGGCGTAAAGGTTCTTGGATTTATCCAGAATATGGCTGTATGGGTTTGCCCTGATTGTGGCCGCAAGGATCATATTTTTGGTGAAGGCGGCGCCGCGCGTGAAGCAGAAAAGCGAAACATTTCCATGTTAGGAGAGATTCCCCTATCCATGAATATCCGTGAGGCGTCAGATGAGGGTAAACCTATTGTCGTTGCCGAACCAAAATCACCACAAGCGGCAGAATATCGTCGCATCGCCCGTCAGCTTGTTTCGCTTGCTGATTTGAAAGCCCAGCTGCCGAACAATTTGAATACTTAGAGATCAGCATTTCTGAAAGAGATAAGATGTCATTATATTTTGAACCAGATCCAGCAGATAACGATACGCCGCCGCAGTTGCCACCCTTGCTGACACCAGTATCTGTCGAAGAAGGAATGGATGTGATGGCAAAGGCGGTTGTTGTTGCTGCCAAAGGTCATGCCGGTCAGGTTCTTTACAGTCAGCAAACCGAAACGCTGGAAATGGCCGTGACCATGATCCCTGAAGTCACCAAGACCAAGGCCATGCAAATGCATTATGTCCTCATGGTTGCCCTAGGTGATGCAATCGGTGCGCTCGCCCCGCCGGAAATCCAGGTGCAATATCGGTTTCCGGGGTTTATTTTGCTGAATCAAGGCTATGCTGGCTTTTGTCGGGTTGAGTTCAGCACATCACAAGATGAGAACGGCTATCCAAGTTGGTTGATTGGGCAAATTTCACTTGAGCTTTCAGGAATAGCCAAAGAGACCGAGTCAGGCCATATTCCTGATCATACCTCTCTTGAAGAAGAGGGCGGCGGCTATATATCACGAACGCGGCTTCTTGAGGCTGTCAGCAGACATTTTCTTGTTTGGCTTAACCGCTGGGAAGAAGAGGGGTTCAAGCCAATTTATGATATGTGGAACACCCGTCTTGACCAAACTATGCCGCTTAGGGACATCTCAATAGAATGGTTGGGAATAGATGGGGAAGGCTTCGGGCTGATCAAACAAGAGGGAAAGCCAATAAGTCTTGCCCCGAATGATGCCAGTCTTTGGGAAGGGTCAAAATGAAATTGGCGCGCACTATCCGTTTTGATGAATCGGATCTGAACATTTTTCCCCGCACGGCAGAGGAAAGAGAATGGGCGCTTGTTGGCACCTTTACTTTTCAGAATCTGCAGAAAACGGATCTGATTGGTAAGACGCGGCAAGCCTTTTCAAATGGATTTCTTGGGGTAGATAGCTTTGGTTATTCCACTTTTGTAACGGTTGCTGAAGCAAAAGAAGCGGATTATGAACATATTAAAGCGGCACTGGTTGGTCGATTTATCAATGAGATGGGCGCCCCAAATGCGGAGGCCGCAGGTGAAGCGGCTAATGAAGAAATTGCATTTATGGCGGATTTATGCGCTCAGCATAGCAAAGGCAGTTTGCTTGCTATTCATCGTGAATGGGGTGAAGATGGTATTGGCGAAACTTTCCGGCATTTTCCCAAACCGGAAAGCTGTTCTGAACAGAAAATCTGGGCAATTGTAGAAGACCAAGATGGCGATGAGTATGTAATCTAATGGCACAGGATTTTTGGTTTACATCGGGATGGCACCTGCTTGATAAGAACACGAATGGCTGTATGGTTCCAACTGAGGATTTTATGGCGGCATATCTTGCTCGCCCTGAATTGGCTCTTATTGATGAAAGCTGTGATGCTGAAAAGGCTTTACATCATAAACTGAAAGAACAGCCCTTTAGCCTCATATCTGACAAAGAGCTAAATGCTATCGCTGATGAGGATGCGGCTGATAATTATCGCGCTTTCTTGCGGTTTCGTGAATATCTTGGCCGTTTTGATACGCTGGAAGCGGCGTATTTAGAAGCCGCAAGAGGTGAGATGATCACCTTTCCTCCGCTTTTTATGGATCACATGGCGCATATAATTTTACGCAATATTCTTGATGGTGAGAGTGACCCCATGAAATTGCGAGCGGCAGAAATTTTGTTTCGCGAGCAAAGAGTCACCCTAGATGATGGCCGCATCATGGTTGCCGATAGAACAACCGTAG
Source organism: Alphaproteobacteria bacterium (assembly GCA_023259875.1). GTDB lineage: Bacteria > Pseudomonadota > Alphaproteobacteria > Puniceispirillales > UBA1172 > UBA12202. The sequence continues at coordinate 4,292 of JALRFL010000112.1, read as the reverse complement.
ATTTACAGGCTGAATACCAAATTGCTTCTGGCCAAAATACACCAGATGATGAGAAAAATGTCATGATTGATATTATGAATTCAGAATCTGCTCCGGCCTATTGGGAACGGCATGACCTGTTCAATATGTCGGTAGATATTGCCTATACTCAACCTGCCTTGGATGCGTTATGTCGGGTGATGGAAAGCTGGATTACGCATTTTCTGGGAATATCCTGCCAGATCAGCCCAATGGCACGCATTGATGATAACCACTGGAATTGGCATATCGGACTTGATAGTGAAACTACCAATATTTTTAATGATCTGTACTCAGGCCGGGATGTCAGCGAAGACCGGTTAAGACAAATCCTCTGCCTGTTTTCCCTGACAGCTGATGAGGGATTGGAAAAAGAATATCTCGGCACGCCTATTTATCTAGGTTTATCCATGAATAAAGCAGGTTTAGTGCGCGGCAAGCCGCAAAATCTGCTGGCTAACCTCCCCTTGAATGAACAGGCCAGCTAAAAGGAATGTGCCTAGAATGAGGTTTTCTTAAGATTTTTTATAGTCGTCCGTGGTGCGAGGGTTTGCTCTCTGACCAATTCCGCTGATAGTGCCGGATTGATCAAATAAGCTACTGACACGACAGTTTTCACATTTTTGTAGCATGTCGAGTTTGCCTTTTTCGGCAAACATACTGTGGTTTTCCAGTTTTTTCATTACATTTTCTATTGATCGCTTGGTGCCGAAAACTTTACCACAACTCGTGCAGGCAAAAGGTTCATCTTCGATAATCAGCTGATTGGTCATGGCTGAAACATCAAGGTTAAACTGTGGTTTCAGTGTAATAACATGTTCTGGGCAGGTGGCGACGCATATCCCACACTGAAGACAGGCATCTTCCCGAAACAGAAGCTGTGGGGCATCTGGGTTATCCTGAAGGGCGCCTGCTGGGCAAGCGCTAACACAAGACAGACAAATCGTGCAGCGATCAGTGTCAATATCAAGCGATCCGTATGGTGCGCCTTGCGTCAAGGGTATGACGTGGGCTTTGGTTTTGTTGGCCTTGGCTAGGCCGTGCATCGCTAATCGCGTCAAACCGCGTGGTGATCCAGCAGGGGCAAAAGGGGCTGGACGCAAACCGGATTTTATTTTGCTGCTATATAAGATATCGGCAACGGCATCTGGGTCTGATTCTTCTATGACTAGGACCTGATTATCATTGAATTTCCCAATACCAGTCAGCATTTGTCTAGCTAGTGAAACTTGGTCATGGATGCTGAAGTGTTCATCTCTTTGTTGAGGATTGGTAAGAATGAAAACCTGTTCAAAACCAAGTGCAAAAGCCGCTAATATGGTGTCATGTCCACTTCGTGCAACGCTATGCATGGCTAGGGGGATAACCCGTGCCGGCAGACCCCGGCCGTATCGGGCCATCATACTGATCATTTCACCGCCCCATTCCTCATCATGAAGAAGCAAAGCAGGCGCTTTCCCATTAGCCAGCAGATAAGTATCAACCAAAACCGCCATCCGATTAGCCAAATGCTCTGCCTGTGGAAAATGGGTTTGTGCCGCTCCAGATGGGCAAACGGCCCCACATAACCCACAGCCACCACAAATATTAGGATCAATATGAACATGGTTGCCGTGGCTGGAAATGGCACCTGCTGGGCAGACATCTAAGCATCTGCTGCATCCAGCGATTTGGTTGCGAGAATGCGCGCATAAATCCTCATCATAGGCAACATAGATAGGTTTTTCATAGCTGCCTATCATTTCTCGGGCGCGCGCCACAACTTGCGACATGGCGGTCATATTGGCTGGATCAACATGAAAATAGCCATCACGCTTTTCGTGGCCGGTAACTAAGGGCTGTTCAGATACAAGATCAATGACAATATCGCATTCGGTTTCAACACTTTTGCTGTCAGGCCCAAACAACAAAGTATCACGCGAATGGGGTAAGCATTCAGCATAATGCGCCACAGTTACCGCAAATTTGGTAAAGCTTCCGGAAAGATTGGTAATCTTACCCCGGACGATTTGTCCAATGAGAGATGCGTCAATAGACGCTTCATCCGGTTCTGATAGCATGACCGTAACGCCGAGATCGTGATTTAACGCTTTGCCCACAGCAATCGCCTCATCACCGCGACCATAGATGAGGCATCGCCCACTAGAAGACAACTCCATGCTTGGAAAAGCCGGATAAGGCATAGCCGCCTCAGCCAGAAGGGCTGCAATTTTTGGGTTGGCTTTGTTTGCTTCTTCTGACCAACCGGCGCGTTCACGAATATTAACCGTTTGTGGCAACGAAACAGACAGGTCTTCTGCCATATCGGCGAAAACTTTTTCTTCTTGTGTGCAGGCTATCAGTAATGCCTGATCGGATGTTTCCATGATTTTGGCTAACACATCGCTTTGGCTACGGCAAAGATCGGAAGAAATTTTGCTATCAACCCCTTCGCAAGCCTTAGAAATAGTCTCTCCATCCAATGGCATAGTTTTGCCGCAGTTACATAATGTGACGCGATATGGGCTTGTCATAAACAGCTACCTTCAACTTAAATCGGGTGAATTTCCGATTTTGTGTCCCGTTATCTATTCTAAATAGAGAACTTTACTAATTCAAGTAGATCAGATTAGATATGAAAATGAGATGTTATGCATGAACTTAGTTTATTGCCCCTGGGGGATTTCTCGTGACGAAATCAGATGAAACCACTCTCCCAAAGCATGTGCTGCACGCGGTTCAGATTGTTTTTGGAAAAGAACCTGCTGATCATCCATGGCTGGATTTCCGGTGGCGTGTTCTGGATATGCTCCCGCGTGAGTTATCAATAGGACAAGGTCAAACCACAACCGATAACATCCCCTTGGTGCCATTAAGGGTTGATGAGGCGGTGCCAAATCCAGGTGAGCCTAATCAGGATAAAAATAAGTCTTCAGGGCAAGATATGGTTCTTTACACGGCTCAAGCTATGGTCGAGTTGCATCATGCCGAAGCCGAAGCTTACGCGGAAAATCTGAATTCTGCCGAACCATCGGTCTTCTTGGTTCTTCGGCCAGACCTGATCAATGAAACGGAAACAGAAGCTGGGATGTCGCTGATTGAGGCCAGTTTTTCACCTTATAACATTCAAGATTATGAGGATTGTGGAGAAGACTTGGTCATGAAATTACCGCTTATTGGGGCAATGCGTGACTTGGTAAGGCAATTTGTTGATCAGCACTATCACCCAGAGGAGTTCAAAAAGCGTCAACGCGATCGCATAGACCCAGATGCCATATATGCGCCAAGAGGTGATGACCGCTTGATCAAGCAGAATGATCCTTTTGCCGCCCCTAATAATCGCAAAAAGCTGAATTAGAGAATCGCGCATGACAGATAAGAAAGCCTCTGTGTTTCAACGCTGGTCAGACCGAAAAGCCAAAGTCAGGCAAGGGGTTAATATTAGCGATAAAGAGAAGCCGGAACTTGAAGGCTATCGCAATGATACGGCCAGTGATAAGGCCAGTGATAAGGATGGAATTGCTAGCCATGATGCGGATTCTGATGCTCATCTGTCTGATACGGAAATGCTGGAAAAATGGGAATTGCCAGACCCCACGGATGTCCATGATGAGGATAAGCTTGATGCCTTTTTTAAGGAAGGCATACCTGATCGCTTAAAACAACTGGCTATGCGCAGGCTTTGGAAAATAAATCCATTTTTTGGCAGGGTGGATGAAATGGTGGAATATGGCGAGGATTACACCGATGCCGCTACCGTCATTGAAGGCATGAAATCTGCTTATGAAGTGGGTAAGGGCTATACCGCTAAATTGATGCGTGAAGCCGAGGAAAAGCGGATACTTGAGGAAGAAGCTAAACTCAAAGATTTAGCCAAAGAAGCCGAAGCCGCCGCAGAGCACGAGAATCGCAATGAAAATGAACTTTCAGAAGGCGGTCATGACGAAAATACGACGATGGCCTCTGATGAGGCCGCGATTGAAACCCAAGCAGAAGATCAGAAAACCATACGCCGTGATGAAACGGCTGACTTTCTTGGGCAAGATCAGGAAATGGATCAAGGTGAGGAAGCCAAGGATTCCAAACAAAAACCATCCGCCTTATCACCCAAAAGGCCTGTTTTTCGTCCGTTATCTTAATTGACCATTCTTTTTTTGGCGCATTTGGTTAACAAAAAATGAAGATTATCTGCCGTCATTTCAAAAGAAATATTTTTTTTATTATCCTTTTGTGCTAACTTAATCATCGGAGGAACAGGTGATAGCAGAAACAAAAACCACTTATCATATCGAAGA
>JALRFL010000189.1 GCA_023259875.1 Alphaproteobacteria bacterium | reverse complement strand
GATACGCGCATAATCCAGTCGTGTCGGGCCAATCACACCCACCGCACCGATAATTTTATGATTGCTATCATGATAAGGCGCGATGATGGTTGAACAATTCGCATCAGCAAAAAACCGGTTTTCAGAGCCAATAAAAATCTGAACCCCTTCGGCTTGTTGCATTGTTGCCAGAACATCAAGCGCATTGCTTTGTTGTTCTAGCTGATTAAACAAGAGCCGAATTTGTTCTAATTGATCAACAGCCGTCACATTATCAAGCAAATTGGCATGGCCGCGCAAAATAAAGTTTCCTGCTTGACCAGAGTTTTTGCCTGTCCAAATGGCTATCCCACTTGAAGCCACCTGTTTAACCAGATCATCGATCTTTGCCTGTTTTCTATCAATCAGCTCTTGCAACATGACCGACGCTTGGGAAAGGCTTTTGCCTGCCAGATGGGAATTGATAAAATTACCAGCCTCAATCAGCGCTGATGGCGGCAGACCAGAGGGCGTTTCCATAATTCGGTTTTCAACCTGACCGGCGGTAGATACCAGCACCACTAAGGCTTTGTTTGTTTCAATGGGGATAAACTCCACCTGTTTGATGATCATATCGCTTTTTGGCATGACCACCAACGCGGCGCATTGGGTCAAACCCGACAGCATGGATGATGTTTCTGATAACGCATCATCAAAGCTAAGTCCTTGTGATTGACAATTCACATCCAGCATCATGCGTTCACTATCAGTCAGGTTTCCGCCAAGTTCCAAAAGGCCATTTACAAATAAGCGCAAGCCAGATTGGGTCGGAACACGGCCTGCGGAGGTATGCGGCTGAAACAAAAGCCCGGCGGTTTCAAGATCTGCCATGATGGCGCGGATCGATGCGCTGGATAACATCTGATCCAAATCATCAGCGATCAATTTAGAGCCAATCGGCGAGCCGGAAGACAAATACCGATCAACAATCCGATTAAAAATATGCCGTGTCCGTTCATTAAGGTCGAGAACGGTTTCATCCGCGTCACCATGGGATGGCGATGAGTTTTGTTTTGATGGTGGGGTCAAATGATGAATAGCCATAGGCTTAAGATAAAATTAGAACAGCGTGTGGTCAAGCGGTCGCCTTGATCTGTTCGCTGTGTTATGGTGGCGTTTCTTATTAATAACGAGACTTGCTATGACCTCTTTTACACGCCCCTCGCATCGCAACCATGATGAGCTGCGATCTATTGAACTTATTGCAGGATACTCCCGCTATGCGGAAGGTTCATGTCTAGCAAAATTTGGTAATACCCATGTATTATGCACCGCCAGCATTGATGACCGCGTCCCGCCATTTTTGCGCAACACAGGCAAAGGGTGGGTAACCGCGGAATATGGAATGTTGCCACGCTCAACCCATAGCCGCATGGATCGTGAGGCCGCACGCGGCAAACAATCCGGCCGAACACAGGAAATTCAGCGTCTGATTGGACGGTCTCTGCGGGCAACTACCGACTTAACCTTGCTTGGTGAAAGACAGATCAAAATCGATTGTGATGTGCTTCAGGCAGATGGCGGCACGCGAACCGCGGCGATCACTGGATCATGGGTTGCGCTTAGAGCAGCGACGGAAAAACTGTTGCTTGATGGGCTGATCACGCGCCAACCCATCATCAGCCAAGTGGCGGCGATATCATGTGGCATAATTGCGCAAACCGCGTTGCTGGATTTGGATTATGACGAGGATAGCCAAGCCGAGACGGATGCGAATTTTGTTCTCACCAATGATAATGGTATTGTTGAGGTTCAGGCCACGGCAGAGGGCGCGCCCTATTCCCAAAACAACCTCCTCGCTATGCTTGATCTTGCCCGTAAAGGTGTCAATGCGCTGTTTCAGCATCAACTCAAAGCTCTAGACTTGCCCATATCATGACCAGAACCTTTACCGAAGATCGGCTTGTGGTTGCTAGCCATAATAAAGGAAAAGTGCGTGAAATCGCGGCCCTCATGTCACCATACGCCATTGATGTGATTAGTGCCGCAGATATCAATTTGCCTGAACCTGAAGAAGACGGCGAAAATTATATTGCTAACGCCACGATCAAGGCTCGCGCCGCGGCGATAGCATCTGGTCTTCCGGCTTTGTCTGATGATTCCGGGTTTGAGGTCATGGCCATTAACCGTGACCCGGGGCTTTATTCGGCGCGTTGGGCAGGGCCTGATAAAGATTTTTCTCTGGCTATGGCGAAGGTCTATGCTGCGGTTGAGGCAAGTGGCAGTAATGATCGCAATTGCCGTTTTGTCTGTGCTTTGGCTTTGTGTTGGCCTGACGGGGTTTGCGTGACCACCGAGGGTTATGTGGATGGTCAGTTTATCTGGCCGCCGCGTGGTGATAAGGGGTTTGGCTATGACCCTGTGTTTCAACCTAACGGCTATGACCAAAGCTTTGGTGAGGTTGATCAAGACTGGAAACATTCCGTTAGCCACCGCGCCAAGGCTTTTGAGCAGCTGATCGCACAATGTTTTCAGAACACCAAAAGGCGCGGCTGATGACGGGCAAGCCCGGCAAAACGCCATCTGATAGCAAAGCCGCAGACCATCACCACCTCAACGGTCTGTCATCAGGTTTTGGTGTCTATATTCATTGGCCTTTCTGTCATAAAAAATGCCCATATTGTGATTTTAACAGTCATGTTCGTGATGAGATTGATCAATCAGGTTTTGGCCAGGCGATTATCACCGAATTAAAAACCATGGCAGACATATCAGGGTTTCACAGAAGACCCCTAGATAGCGTATTTTTTGGTGGCGGAACCCCATCTCTCATGGAGGCTGAGGTAGTTGGCCATATTCTTAAGGCCATCGCCTCATTATTTTCTCTCTCGGATGATTGCGAGATAACCCTTGAGGCTAATCCTACTTTTCTTGAAGCCGAACGCCTTTACGCTTTTCATGATCAGGGCATCAACCGGTTATCGCTTGGAATTCAGTCCCTCAAAGATGACCAGTTGGCCTTTCTTGGCCGGCAACATTCCGCCACCGAAGCAAGAACGGTATTGAGCAAAGCGCAAAACATTTTTCCCCGTGTGTCTGCTGATTTTATTTATGCTTTGCCTGATCAAGAGCTGAATGAGTGGCAACAGCAATTGTCGCAAATCCTTGATTTGGGTTGTGATCACCTGTCGCTTTACCAGTTGACCTTAGAACAGGGTACCGCTTTTTATAGTCTGGCAAAACGAGGGCGGTTGACCATGCTTGATGATACCATGGCATTAGATCAATTTTTACTGACCCAAGAGATGTGTCAGAACCGAGGGCTACCTGCCTATGAGGTATCTAACCATGCTAAATCAGGCCAAGAAAGCCGACATAACCTGATCTATTGGCGTGGGGGGGATTGGCTCGGGGCTGGGCCAGGGGCAATAGGGCGGTTTTGGCATCAAGCCACAGGAAAACGCATGGAAACCCGTGCCCGAAAAGACCCCGATGCTTGGCGCGAGGATGTGAACAAACAAGGCCATGGCCTATCCCACCAACACGACGAAGATGCGGCAGAGTTTGCAAGTGAAGCGGTGATGATGGGGCTTCGGCTGCGTGAAGGCATTGATCTAAACCTGATTGAAACCCTTGCCGGGCCAAGATCAGAGTGGCTCAATTCAGATGAGGTGATGCATCTCTGCCGCCATGGTTTGCTTGCCCTTCAGGAGGACTGCCTTACCATGACCGATGATGGAAAAACAGTCATGAACACCGTCATTGGGCGCATTTTAAAATGATCAAAAACTGTTATCGGCTGGCCTGACAACCGTGGATTTTCCGCTATTGATTATCCTAACTTCG
>JALRFL010000040.1 GCA_023259875.1 Alphaproteobacteria bacterium | reverse complement strand
ACCCATCAACAGCCATGGGTGGCTGGCAAAACGGTTTTCGCGGTAAGCGCGAAAGGCCGTGTTTATGCCATTCGCCGCCAAGATGGCAGCATCCGCTGGATTAGTGCATTACCGGGGGCTGTGCCTCTCAACTTGACAGTGTCTGATGATGCCATGCGTTATGTTGGGCCAATCGCGGCAGGCGGCCGGATTATCGTTATCGATCAGAACGGCAAAGGCCTATTTCTTGATCCCGATACTGGTGCCATTCTTGATAGCCAAGCCTTTGGCGCGGCGCAATCAGGCGCGCCTATTATTGTTTCTGGAACATTGATTATTCTTGATGACCGTGGACGGTTATCTGCCTATCGCTAAGGCAGAGGTAGCGTGATGGAGTTCCGTATTGCCATTGTTGGCAGACCCAATGTTGGTAAATCCACCTTGTTTAACCGATTGACTGGCCGTCAGCACGCGATTGTTCATGATCGCCCTGGCGTAACCCGTGATCGGCGCGAGGCGATAGGGCATCTGGCAGGGTTAGAATTCCGGCTGATTGATACCGCAGGGCTTGAGGAATCCGCTAAAGGAAGCCTAGAGGACCGTATGCGCAAACAGACCGAATATGCCATTGCCAATAGTGATCTGACTTTGTTGCTTTTTGATGCAAGGGCAGGAATCACCGAGGCGGATGTATTTTTTGCCAATGTGATACGCCGTTCAGGCGCGGCCGTTTTAGCCGTTGGCAACAAATGTGAGGGCAAAGCCGGTCAAGGGGGGCTGATGGAGGCTTGGCAATTAGGCCTTGGGCAACCGGTTGGGGTCTCTGCCGCGCATGGGGAGGGGCTTGGCGATCTCTATGATGCGTTAATCGAAACCGCTACTGCCATGGGTAAGCTGGACTTATTAATGCCAGATCATGATGACGACGATACGGATGAGGATCAACCGGATAGCGATTTCCAAGAAGAAGTTGAAAATCAAATCGAAGATGTCACCACCTTGCCGCAAATCGGGCCATTGCGTATCGCCATTATCGGTCGTCCCAATATGGGTAAATCAACCCTCACCAATCGTCTGATTGGTGAAGATCGGGTGTTAACAGGTCCTGAGGCTGGCATCACCCGTGATGCGATTGAAGTGCCATTTCAATATGATGGGCATGATATTATGTTGGTGGATACCGCAGGGATGCGGCGCAAAGCCCGAATTGATGATCAGCTTGAAAAAGCCATGGTCGATGATGCGTTACGCGCCATTCGGTTTGCCCAAGTATGCGTTCTGATGATCGATGCGCGTGAAGAATTGCATAAGCAAGATTTGGCTATTGCGCGTCTTGTGGCCGAGGAAGGTCGCGCCCTGGTCATTGCCGCGAATATGTGGGATGTGGTGACCAACAAGCAAGAAGCCTTAAAAGAGTTTCGTTATAAGCTTGATCAATCCCTTGGACAGGTAAAAGGTGTGCCACTAGTCACGATTTCAGCCCTGAAAGGAAGCGGCATTCCTAAACTTATGACAGCGATATTTGAAATTTATAGCCGCTGGAATAAACGGGTATCAACCGCCGCCTTAAACCGTTGGTTGATGGGCAAGCTAGAGGCGCATCCACCGCCTTTGGTTCAAGGTCGGCGTATTCGTATCCGTTACGCCACCCAAATTAAAACAAGGCCGCCAAGTTTTGCCCTTTTTGTCAGTCGCCCAGCAGAATTGCCAGATCATTATCTGCGCTATCTGGCGGCAGGATTAAGGGATGATTTCGGATTAGAGGGTCTGCCTTTGCGGCTGATCATGCGTAAAGGCAAAAACCCCTATATCAATTGATTGACATCTAAAATCTGGGCTTGATAGGGGCAATCGGGCAGGCAAAGTTTCACGAAAGCATCAGCGATATCATCAGGTGAGGGCAAGCTCGCTTTATCAATACCGGGGAACGCCTGACCAATCATGCTGGTCGCGACCCGCCCGGGGCTAAGCATATTGACTTTATGTGAGGTCTGCAAAAGTTCATGCGCCCAACTTTTCCCCAGCGCATCTAGGCCAGCTTTGCTGGCGGCATAAGCAGACCAATAGGGGCGATTGGCCTGAGCCGCCCCTGATGTTACCAAAACCGCACGCCCAGCGTCAGAGCGACGGAACAAAGGGTCAAGGTGATGGATGAGGCGAAAACAAGCGCTGAGATTAACGGCAATCACCTCATCCCATGTGTCTTCATCAATATGTGCCACTGGCGCAAGCGTTCCCAAAATACCAGCATTGAGAATCATAATATCAAGCCGCCCCCATCTTTCATGGATTGCCGCAGATAAACGGGGAAGCGCAGGCCGGTCGTTTAAGTCCC
>JALRFL010000024.1 GCA_023259875.1 Alphaproteobacteria bacterium | reverse complement strand
ACTATCCCAGATTAATACAAATTAAATGAATAGGCATTCCCTTTACCCCGGTTCCGGGACGGCGGCTTTTGGTTGACCCAGATCTTGATAAAGCCACAGCAACACGCGCCACCGCGGCTTTAGCTGAGGCTGCCCTTGCCAGCGCAAGTCAACTAGGGTTTTCCTCTGTGCATATGACTTTTCTGACCAAGGATGAGCATGACCACCTGATAACTCAACAACAAAGCCCGTGGATTAGCCGCGAAGGGATGCAATTTCATTGGCATAACCGCGGCTATGGTGATTTTGATGATTTTCTCGGCACGCTTTCCTCTCGGAAACGCAAAGCCATCAGGCGTGAGCGCCGAGATATCAAGGACGCTGGCCTTGGCTTTGATCTGTTGCGTGGAGAAGACTTGAAACCCCATCACTGGGATGCGTTTTATGAGTTCTATCTGGCAACGATTGATCGCAAATGGGGCGGTGCATATCTGACCCGTGGGTTTTTTGATCACATTCATCAGACCATGCGTGACCATATTTTACTGGTCATAGCCAAGCATGATGACAAAGCTGTGGCAGGGGCGATCAATTTTGTTGGCAAAGACACGCTTTATGGCCGCAATTGGGGCAGTGTTGTTGATATTCCGTTCCTGCATTTTGAGACCTGTTATTATCAGGCCATTTCCTATGCGATCGCCAATGGGTTGAAAAAGGTTGAGGCAGGGGCGCAAGGATTACACAAAGTGCAACGCGGCTATGAACCTGTACCCACCTATTCTGTTCATCACATGACTGATCCCGGCTTTCATGCCGCGGTGAAGGATTTTACCGCCAAAGAGGCCAGACATATTGCCCGGGAACGCCAAGAGCTGATGGGCTGGATGCCTTATAAAGCCGCCACTTAACCAAAAGAACAGGACCCGCCTTGGTCTAACTGGCGGTTTCTACTGATCCTGATTTTTTCGATTGGCTTTTGCGTGGCTTTGTTGACCGCGTTTTCCGAGCCGTTTCATCTTTTACCACTTTGACCGTCAGCCGCGAGATATAGCCATCTTTATCGGGTTTGTCCGCATCGACCACCACCGAACCACCATCAACCAAACGCCCGAACAACAGCTCTTCGGACAGGGGTTTCTTGACATGTTCTTGAACGACTCTAGCCAGAGGCCTTGCCCCATAAGCTGGCTCATACCCACGCTCAGCCAGCCAGTCACGCGCCGCATCAGTAAGGCTGATGCTGACACCGCGATCCGCAAGCTGGGCTTCGAGTTGCATAATAAACTTATCCACCACCTTGCGCACGGTTTCAGGGGCAAGTGAGGCAAAATTAATAATCGCATCAAGCCGGTTGCGAAACTCTGGGGTAAAGGTTCGCTCAATGGCCTCCGCCGCCGCGCCATCACGCCGATCACGGCCAAATCCAATGGCCTGTTTGCTTAATTCGCTAGCGCCTGCGTTTGTTGTCATAATGATAATAACATTGCGGAAATCAATGGTCTTGCCATTGTGATCGGTTAGCCGCCCATTATCCATCACCTGCAATAACAGATTAAAGATATCGGGATGCGCCTTTTCAATCTCATCGAGCAACAGCACGGCATGAGGATGCTGATCCACGGCATCGGTCAAAAGCCCACCTTGATCAAAGCCGACATACCCCGGAGGCGCGCCAATCAGCCGCGATACCGAATGGCGTTCCATATATTCGGACATATCAAACCGTATCAATTTAATGCCGAGGGATTCGGATAACTGCCGCGCGGCCTCTGTCTTACCGACCCCTGTTGGGCCACTAAAGAGATAGTTACCAACAGGTTTTTCTTTTTCTCTAAGCCCTGCCCGTGCCAATTTAATCGCAGAGGCCAAGGCGATAATCGCTTCGTCCTGACCATATACCATGCGGTGCAAATCTGTCTCAAGACTTGCCAACGCTGCACGATCGTCACGGTTCACGCTACGCGGTGGGATTCTTGCCATGCTGGAAATGGTGTTTTCGATCTCTTTTTCCCCAATGACCTTACGCCTCCGCGAAGGGGGAAGCAGCATTTGGGCCGCCGCCGCCTCATCAATCACATCAATCGCTTTATCAGGCAATTTGCGGTCTGTGATATAACGGGCGGATAATTCCACCGCTGATTTCAGCGCCGCCATGGTGAAGCGCACATCATGATGATCTTCGTATTGAGATTTCAACCCGCTGAGGATTTTAATGGTATCAGCCACTGTAGGTTCATTCACATCAATTTTCTGGAAACGACGAGAGAGTGCCCGATCTTTTTCAAACCACCCTCGAAACTCTTTATAAGTGGTTGAGCCTACGCATCTCAGACTACCTTCCTGAAGCGCAGGTTTTAAGAGATTAGACGCATCCATGGCACCGCCACTGGTCGCGCCTGCCCCGATAATGGTATGAATTTCATCAATAAAAAGAATGGCCTGATCGTTTTTGGCAACCTGTTTCATAACCGCCTTAAGGCGTTCTTCAAAATCGCCGCGGTAACGCGTGCCTGCTAGCAACGCCCCCATATCAAGGGAATAAATCGTCGCGCCCTCCAGCACCTCTGGCACAGATTTTTCCACAATTTTTCGCGCCAAGCCTTCGGCAATGGCTGTTTTGCCAACGCCGCTATCCCCCACCAGCAAGGGGTTGTTTTTTGTTCGGCGGCATAGCACCTGAATGGTGCGATCCACCTCTTTTTGTCGTCCGATCAAAGGATCAATCTTACCGCTCTTGGCCTTTTCATTCAGATTAACCGCATAGGCGGTAAGCGCGTCTTCTTTTTTGTTCACCTCATCTTCTTTGAGATCCGCGCCATCAACGCCACCCCCTTCGCTATTAAAGGCTGGGTTTTTAGCGATCCCATGGCTCAAATAGCTGACAACATCAATGCGATTAATATCCTGCTGATTCAAAAGCCAGACCGCGTGGCTTTCGCGTTCCGCAAACATGGCAACCAAAACATTCGCCCCTGTCGCGCGTTCACGATTAGAGGATTGGGTATGTATCACAGCCCTTTGCAAAACACGCTGAAAGCCATTGGTCGGGCGCGTTTCGATCCGTTCATCTTGAATGGCTTCAAGCGATTGTTCAATATGAAGCATCAGATTCTGGCGCAGATCATCAATATCCGCATTGCAGGCGCTAAGCACTTCAAGCGCGTCACTATCTTCGGTGAGCGCAAATAAGAGATGTTCAAGGGTCGCGTATTCATGCCCCTTTTTAGCGGCAAGCCCCATGGCGCGTTTCAGCGTTTCTTCAAGTTCTTGTGAGAGCATGAGGTTATTCCTTTTCCAACTGAAGCTGCAAGGGGTGTTGATTTTTTCGAGCTAAGTCCATGACCTGTGAGGCCTTGGTTTCCGCTACCTCATAAGTATAAAGCCCACAAACCCCGACCCCGCGCTGATGCACATGGAGCATGATTTGGGTTGCTTCATCTTGGGATTTGCGAAAATACAATTGCAACACATGAATGACAAACTCCATCGGCGTAAAATCATCATTCAGCATAATCACTTTATAAAGTGATGGCCGTTTGATTTTTGGCTTTGTTTCCAGAACGGTAACATCACTTGGCTTTTGGTTGTCATTGTCATTATCAGATGACAATCGCGTTTGCGATAAAACCGGATGGCGCTGGCATAACTGTTGCATAATATTGAAATGTGTATCCATAGTGAATTATATGATCATATTTTCCAGTAATGAAAGACCTTTGGATGAAAAATCTACTCATTTTCTTTCAGTTTTTCATGAAATGGTCAGATCTGCGACTGGCTTTGGCTTTTGTTATTTCTATTCTGAATTTACAGGCGGTTTTCGACACGATTTTCCCTCCGCTCGCGTTGACTGAACAGAGGTCTGTGCTAATATCATATCAGGATATGGTTGTGCTGGATTCCAAATATTCTCAAGATAAGGTTTTGTGATGAAACGCCTCATCGTTCTTATGATTGCGGTTGTTGCGCTAGTGACGGGGCTAGGCTCTGTGGCTCAGGCGAAATACGCCTCTATCGTGGTGAATGAGAACACCGGCGAGGTGATGTATTCGCGCAACGCCGACAAACAGCTCTACCCCGCTTCTCTGACAAAAATTATGACGCTTTATATGCTGTTTGAGGCATTGGACAACGGCCAAGTGCGGATGGATACCAAAATGAAGGTTAGCAAACTGGCGGCTAGCCGTTCGCCTTCAAAATTGGGTCTTAAACCGGGAAGTTACATTACTGTTGAAAATGCCATCATGGCGTTGATCACTAAATCCGCCAATGATGTCGCCACCGTGGTCTCTGAACATTTGGCAAAAAGTGAGCGCGCCTTTGCCAAGAAAATGACGCGCAAGGCACACGCCTTGGGGATGAGCCGGACGACCTTTCGCAACGCATCTGGCCTTCCGCATTCGCAACAGAAATCGACCGCGCGTGATATGGCAAAACTTGCCATTGCCATCCGGCGTGATTTTCCCCATTACTTCCATCTCTTCAAAACGAAATCCTTTGAATATAACGGGCGCCGTTTCAAAAACCACAACACCCTTCTCAGCAGTTATTCTGGCACGGATGGGATCAAAACCGGTTATATCAATGCCTCTGGCTTTAATCTGGTGGCGACCGTGGAACGCCGCGGCATTCGGTTAGTGGGGGTGGTGTTTGGTGGCCGCACGGGACGATCACGCGATCAGCATATGGTGCATTTGCTGGACAAACAATTTGCGCGCATTCCGCAATATGCCGAAACCACGCTCGTGCCGCAAAAGAAACCTTCTGCCCCAACCTCGGTCACGCCGCCACCACCTAAACCGAATGTTCTGACGGTCAGCCGCGACAACGCTTCAGGGGAATTGGCGGTGGCGGTATCGGTGCCACCAGCACGGCCCGAACTTGCTGACCCTGCGCCGGTTCAAGAAACAAAAATTATCAGTTGGGGCATTCAAGTTGGCAGTTATGAACGCCAAGCCAGTGCCCACCGCGCCGCCAGAGATGCGCGTGAAGCCGCGGATAGCATCCTTTCTAAGCAACCTGCGCATCTGCGCCAGATTCGCTATGGCACTTTGACGCTCTGGCAGGTGCATTTTGACGGATTTGATGAATCGATTGCCCGACAAGCCTGTCTTCAGCTTTTCCGTAAAGGCATTTCTTGTGTGGCTATTCCGGAAATTCAGCAATCCGGCTAATCATCCGCGCATTTGGCGCGATCATGCTACTTGACATTTGAATAAAGTACAATATTCTAATATTGTTTGAATATATGCTTTATCAGTCAGGTGAATCTCATGACAACATCCTCAGCATCAAAGGGGCTCTCGCCAACCGAAACCTCTAAAAAAGGGCGAGGCGGGGCCAGACCCGGGGCAGGCCGACCAACAGGCCAAGGACGCTATGGTGAGGCCACAAAACCTGTTCGTCTGCCGATCAGCATGATTGACGAAGTGCTGGAATATGTTGCCACAGGCGGCAAGCAAGCCTTGCCAATATTTAGTTGCGCTGTTGCCGCGGGCTTCCCCTCACCAGCAGACGATCATCTTGAAGGTAGCCTTGATCTCAACGATCATCTGATCAAGCATCCGGCGGCAACATTCTTTGTTCGGGTTAGTGGGGATAGCATGATTAAGGCTGGCATCCACGAAGATGATATTCTGGTGGTAGACCGTAGCCTTGAAGCGCGCCACGGCAAAATTGTTATCGCCGCGATTGATGGCCAGCTTACGGTCAAACGCTTGCACCATAAATCTGGTCAAACCTTGCTAATGCCTGAAAATGACCGTTACGATCCGATTCCCGTCACCGATGAAACCAACATGGTGATTTGGGGGGTTGTGACCAATGTGATCCATAGCGTTTAGCCATGTTATTTGCGCTGGTAGATTGCAATAATTTTTATGTGTCTTGTGAACGCGTCTTTGATCCGGCGTTAGTGGGGCGGCCTGTGGTCGTGTTATCCAATAATGATGGCTGTGTCATCGCTCGCTCGGATGAGGCAAAATCCCTGGGCATCCCCATGGGGGCGCCCGTTCATGAATACACCGCCATGATGCGGCGGCATCAGGTGCAGGTGTTTTCATCGAATTATCCCCTTTATGGGGATATGTCAGGCCGGGTGATGGAATCCTTGAGCCAGTTCACGCCTGATGTAGAAATTTACTCCATTGATGAGGCGTTTCTTGGGTTTAGCGGATGTGATGCGGCGCGTCTTCCGGAACAGATGCGGCAGATGCGGCAAGCAATTCGGCAATGGACAGGGATTCCCGTTTCGGTCGGGCTAGCCGCGACAAAAACCCTGGCTAAGCTAGCTAATCGTATCGCAAAGAAATATGCCAGCGACGGCGTTTATATGATGACTGACCCTGTTTTGATGCCGCGTGTGCTGGGCGATATCGCGGTTGAGGATATCTGGGGGATATCCAAACGCTGGGGGCAACGTTTACGCGATATGGGGATCACCACCGCGCTTCGCTTGCAACAGGCGGACCCACGGCAAATCCGTAAGGCGTTGTCGGTGGTAGGCGAGCGCATCGTACATGAATTAAATGGCCGCTCTTGTCTTGATCTTGAAACCGTGCAGGCAAAACAGAATATCATGTCATCGCGCAGTTTTGGTCGCCTGATTAGTGACCGCGCCAGCCTAGAGGAAGCCGCCGCCAGCTATACTGCTCGCGCCGCAGAAAAACTGCGCAAACAAGGCAGCCTAGCGGCAGGGCTTTATGTTTTTATCCGCACCAATCGGTTTCGCCCACAAGACCCCCAATACAGCAACGCCGCCTTAATGCGATTTGATGAACCCATCGCCGATACCAGCACCTTTATCGCCGCCGCCACCAAGGCGATCCGGCAACTTTACCGCCCCGGTTTCCGCTATCATAAGGCTGGGGTTATGCTGACCGATCTGGTGAGTGATGGGAGTGAGCAAAAAAGCCTGTGGCGGCTTGAGCCCTCTGACAGCCCCCATTCCCAAAATGCCGCCAGCCGCCGGCGCATGGCCATGTTGGATCAAGTGAACGCGGCAATGGGGCGCGGCACGCTATTTCACGCTAGCGAAGGTGTCATGCCAAGCCGTAACACCAACGCCCCGACCAAGCCGTCATGGCAAATGCGTCAGCAATTCCGCTCACCGTCTTATACAACCCGGTGGAACGATTTGGTGAGAGTGCGTTAACCGCCAGTTCCCAATTCGCGTTCAACCAATGACACCCAATAACTGGCGCCAAGCGGCAACAGCTCATCATTAAAATCAAACCGCGCATTATGAAGCATCGCGCCGTCACCGGGATGCCCTGCCCCAAGCCAGATATAAGCCCCCGGCCGCGCCTCCAGCATATAGGAAAAATCCTCCGCCCCCATGGATGGTGGTGGGTCCATCACCACCGACCCCGAACCAAGAACATCTGCCGCCGCTAAGGCCGCGCGTTCCGCCGCCGCCGCGTCGTTAATGGTGGGCGGATACCCATCAATCCAGTCAAATTGCGCCGAACAGCCATGGGCGGATGCCACCTGATTGATAATCTGTTCCATATCCGTGCGAATTTTCTGGCCCAAATCTGGGTTAAAATAGCGAGCGGTGCCTTGAATAAAGGCCTCATCCGGGATGACATTATGGGTAAAACCGCTATGGCATTGGGTGATGGAAACCACCGCCGCGTCAAAAGGATTCAAGCGCCGCGAGACCACCGATTGCAGAGCCTGAATTAAGGCCGCCGCCGCATAAATAGGATCAGCGGTTTCATGCGGCATTGCGGCATGGCCGCCACGCCCGGTGAGTTTAATATCAAAACTATCCGCCGCCGCCATTGACGCGCCGCGATGGATCATCACTTGTCCGACATCAAGCCCCGGCCAATTATGCATTCCCCATATAGTTTCAACCGGAAATTGCGTCAGCAACCCATCATCCAACATGACTTTGCCGCCGCCGCCATCTTCTTCGGCAGGCTGAAAAATCACCACCACACTACCCTCAAAATGACGGTTTTCTGCTAAATGCCTAGCCGCACCTAACAGCATAGCGGTATGCCCGTCATGGCCACAGGCGTGCATCACGCCAGAATGCTGTGATTTATGTTCACACGCGTTTTCCTCGTGGATAGGCAGAGCATCGATATCTGCCCTTAACCCGATCATCCGCTGGCTGTCGCCGCGACCACGAATAACCCCAACAACCCCTGTTCCGGCTAGCCCACGATGCACCTCAACCCCAAAGGATTCTAGTTTTTCCGCAATAAAATCAGCGGTTTTATGTTCCTGAAATGCCAATTCTGGGTGGCTATGCAAAAAATGGCGCCATTGGCGCATATCCTCGGCTTGATCTGCGATTGCGTTATTGACGGGCATGATAGTTCCTTGTGCTAGATTTATGGACAAAATCATAAGGCCAAAATCTGACCTTTGCCATCATCTATTTGTATTTTTTAGCTCAAGGATAATCAGTAGATCTGAACAGAAACATCCCCCTGATGATCAAGCCGGGTTCAGCCGCTTTGCTGATGACAAAAAAGGGTTGATTAAAGTGTCGGCGATGCAGTATCACCTGTCGTCAGCAAGACAGGATAAAAAAACTATGTTGGCATAATCGCGTTGTCCAACATTTACGATTTCTTGAGAAGGGGCAGACCATGGCTGAAAGTCCTGATCGTGGGGCAAGAAGATTACCCGGCGGCAAACCCAAATATTCAATTTTCTCTTTGTTGCGGAACGCGCGGAGCTATCATCAAAATTGGCAGCGCGCGTGGCGTTCGCCAGAGCCAAAGAAATCCTATGACGCCATCATTATTGGTGGCGGTGGGCATGGCCTAGCTACCGCATATTATTTGGCGGCGGTTCATCGCATGACCAATATCGCAGTGGTTGAAAAAGGCTGGCTTGGTGGCGGTAACACCGGGCGCAATACCACCATTATCCGGTCCAACTATATGTGGGACGAAAGCGCGGCGATTTATGATCATGCGCTTAAGTTATGGGAAGGCCTGACCCAAGATTTGAACTTTAACTTGATGTTTAGCCAACGCGGCGTTCTTACCATTGCCCATAGCTGGCATGAATTGCGTGAAATGTCTCGCCGGGTTCATGCGATCCGGCTCAATGGCATCGACAGTGATGTTCTGAACCCTGATCAAATTAAAAAATTAGTTCCCATGATCAATATTGATCCATCCATCCGCTATCCGGTGATGGGGGGATTTTTGCAACGCCGTGGCGGCACGGCTCGCCATGATGCCGTGGCGTGGGGCTATGCCAGAGCGGCAGATGACCTAGGGGTCGATATCATCCAGAATTGTGAAGTCACTGGTTTGCGCCGCAAGGGGAATCGCATCGAAGGTGTCGAAACCACCAAAGGCTTTATCAAAGCCCCTAAAGTCGGCTGTGTTGTGGCTGGGCATTGTTCTGTCTTGGGCGCTATGGCCGATGTTCGCCTGCCGATTGCCAGCCGCCCGTTACAGGCCTTGGTATCTGAACCAATTAAGCCTGAACTGGATACGGTGATTATGTCTAATGCGGTACATATGTATATCAGCCAGTCGGATAAGGGCGAAATGGTGCTTGGCGCTGGGGTGGATAAATACAATTCCTATGCCCAACGCGGATCATTCCCTGTGCCTGAGCATATGATTGCCGCCGCGGTTGAGATTTTCCCCATTTTGTCACGCTTGCGGATGTTGCGGCATTGGGGCGGCATTGTTGATACTTGCCCAGATGCCTCACCTATTATTTCCAAAACTGATGTCAAAGGGCTTTATTTTAATTGTGGTTGGGGAACAGGTGGTTTTAAAGCGACCCCTGGCTCTGGTCATGTTTTTGCTGATTTGATTGCTCATGATCGGCCAAACAAGATCGCTGCCCCCTACGCGCTTGACCGTTTCCAGACTGGCTTGCTGATTGATGAGCATGGCGCGGCTGGCGTTGCCCACTAGATCACAGAGAAGAGGGATAGAAAGCCATGTTGCTGATTGATTGCCCCCATTGCGGCCCACGCGACGAAACCGAGTTTTCTTGCGGTGGAGAAGCCCATATCGCACGCCCACTTGCCGAGAACAGCATTACCGACGCGGAGTTTGCGGAATATCTGTTCTGGCGTGATAACCCGAAAGGGGTTTTTCTGGAACGCTGGTGTCACGATGCTGGTTGTCGCCGTTGGTTTAATGCCGCGCGGGATACCGTCAGCCATGCGTTTTTAGAAATCTATCCTATGGGAAGCCTACCAAAAACCGACGCTGGCAAAGCGGCTTATGCTGGATCATGGCGCCGCAAAACCGCATCTGAAGCGGCGGCCAAACCGTCTTCGGCCAAAGGAGGCAAGGCATGAGCAAATTGTCCAAAAAACAAGGCGTCATGCGTCTGGCCAAAGGTGGTCATATCAACCGCAAGAAAGCCGTAGAGTTTACCTTTGATGGCAAGCGTTTCGCCGGATATGAAGGCGATACCCTTGCCTCGGCTCTGTTGGCTAATGGTATTCATCTGGTCGGCAGATCGTTCAAATATCACCGCCCAAGGGGTATCCTCACTGCCGGTTATGATGAACCAAATGCGCTTATGCAAATCGGTGATGGGGCTTATCAAGCCCCAAATATTCGCGCCACCGAGGTTAGCCTTTATGATGGGCTGAAAGCCGTAAGCCAAAACCGTTGGCCGTCGCTAGGCTTTGATATTGGCGCGATCAATTCTGTCATTGGGCGGCTGTTTCCTGCAGGTTTCTATTATAAAACCTTTATGTTTCCAGCCATGTTCTGGAAAAATATTTATGAGCCTGTGATTCGCCGCGCCGCCGGACTTGGAAAGGCCGCTAGCGACCATAATGACCCTGATCGTTATGAAAAAACCCACCGTCATGTGGATGTTCTGATCGTTGGTGGCGGCGTTGCCGGATTATCCGCAGCGCTTAGCGCCGGACGCTCTGGGGCAAGGGTTATGATCGTTGACGAAGGGGCTGAGTTTGGTGGGTGGATGTTATCCGAGGCTGACACCCTTCTGGATGGCAAGCCTGCCGCCGCATGGATTTCGGAAACCGTCAAAGAACTTAGCGGCCTAAGCCATGTGACCATGCTGACGCGGACACAATGCTTTGGTTATATGGATCAAAACTTCCTGACCTTGGCTGAAAAAATCAGTGACCATTTGGCCGAACGCCCAGCGCATTTACCGCGCCAGCGGTTGTGGAAGATTCGCGCCAATCAGGTGGTCTTGGCTCAAGGGGTTCACGAAAGGCCCCTGGTGTTTGGCGGCAATGATAAACCCGGTGTCATGATGGCTGGCGCAGTGCGCAGTTATATCCATCGTTATGCGGTGATCCCCGGTCATCGGGCGGTGGTTTATACCAATAATGATGACGCCTATAAAACGGCCTTAGCGCTTCACCATGCAGGGGTAAAAGTCGCCGCCGTGGTGGATCAACGCCCTGCCCCTTCGTCTGTGTTAGTCGGTCAGGTGATGCAGGCCGGAATCCCTGTTCATAATGGTCATGCTGTGCTTGATGCCAAAGGCACACGTCATGTTGGTTCGCTTAAAATTGCCGCGATAAATCCAGCAACAGGGCAAGTGACGGGTCAGCCCTTTTATCTTGATGCGGATTTGGTGGCGATGTCTGGCGGCTTTACCCCTGTGGTGAACCTGCACTCACAGGCTCGTGGTAAAATCCGTTGGGATGAACAGCAAGTATGTTTCCGCCCTTCTGAATATCATGAGGCCGCGATTTGTGTCGGAGGATGCAATGGTATTTTTGGCGTGGCAGATGCTATGCAGGATGGGGCGAAAGCCGGTGCGGATGC
>JALRFL010000021.1 GCA_023259875.1 Alphaproteobacteria bacterium | reverse complement strand
TTGATAGAGTACTTGTCCTTGATGATGATAGGAGAGTTGCTGAATTTTTGGAAACCAGCATCGATAGAACCCTGCATACCAGCAGCACCTTTACCGAATTCAGAACCGAATACAAAAACCTTCAAGTTAGGGTTGGTAGCGCCAACAAAACCAGCAGGCCAAGTAGCTGAATCGTAAGGGTAAGGGCAAATCATCGGCGGCGTTTGGTATGATTTTCCGGATGATTGCTCATAATCTGCCTTGCGCGGTCGTGCAATTTATCAAAGGAGGCCTTTCCACAGGTGAACGCGATTTGATCACCGCTAATTTTAGCGATATTTGCGCATTTCATACCATGGGCGAGGGCTTTACATGGGAAACCCAAGATAAGGAACGCGATATCGCCGCCGCCCAAGCCGCTTGGCAAAAAGCCAAAGAATTGATCCGTGATGACAAACACCGCATGGTGCTGTTGGATGAGATTAATATCGCTATGCGTTATGGTTATATTGATGAGGCGGAGGTGATCGCCTTTCTGGCGGCAGAAAAACCGCCGATGACTCATGTTGTGCTCACCGGAAGAAACGCCAGCAATGATCTGATTGAGAGCGCTGATCTGGTGACAGAAATGACCCTGATCAAGCATCCTTTCCGGTCAGGGATTAAGGCCCAGATTGGCGTGGAATATTAATCATGACCGCCAGCATCATGGTGCAAGGCGCCGGCTCGAATGTTGGAAAATCGGTGCTGGTCGCAGGGCTTTGCCGTTATTTTCACCGCCAAGGGCTAACCGTCTTACCGTTTAAGCCGCAAAATATGTCAAACAACGCCGCTGTCACCGCCGATGGTGGGGAAATTGGCAGGGCGCAGGCGTTACAGGCGCGTGCCGCAGGGGTTCAACCATTAACAGATATGAACCCGGTGTTGCTAAAACCAGAAACTGATACAGGCGCGCAGATTATCGTTCAGGGGCAACGCTTTGGCACTATGCGCGCGGCGGAATATGGCCGCCATAAGGCCAGTCTGATGCCAAAGGTGCTGGAAAGCTATTATCGCTTAAAGGATGCCGCGGATTTGGTGATTGTCGAAGGCGCAGGTAGTCCTGCCGAAGTTAATTTGCGGCATGGTGATATTGCCAATATGGGGTTTGCAGAAGAGGCAGATGTGCCCGTAATTCTGGTTGGCGATATTGATCGGGGCGGCGTGATTGCCTCACTGGTGGGAACTTATGCGGTGTTGGACGAAACAGAAAAACAGCGCATAAAAGGGTTTCTGATCAACAAATTCCGTGGTGATACCAGTCTGTTTGCTGATGGAATGACGATCATTGCCGACCGAACAGGCTGGCAAGGTTTGGGAATCTTACCTTGGTTTTCTGATGCCGCCCGGCTTCCGGCAGAGGATATTCTTGATCTGCAATCAAAATCTAACCGAAGCGCGAATACCGATGCCTGTCATGTTGTCGTGCCGGTGATGCGCCGGATTGCGAATTTTGATGATCTTGATCCCTTAAGCCAAGACCCGGCCTTTCGGGTGACGCTGGTCAATCCAGGGGAAGCCTTGCCTCTAGATGCGGATGTGGTGTTGTTGCCGGGGTCAAAGGCCACCATGGCGGATTTGGCGTTTTTCCGTGAACAGAGGTGGGATAGTGATTTGCAAACCTTGCGGCGTCATGGCAAAGCCATCATCGGGCTTTGTGGGGGGTATCAGATGCTGGGCCGGATGATACATGACCCGAATGGCATTGAAGGGAAAAAAGGAAGCGTTGAGGGGTTGGGATTGCTTGATATTGAAACCACGCTTACCGAAGACAAAACCTTAACCAATACAATAGGGGTTGAGGTTTCCACAGGGCAAGAGGTAACGGGTTATGAGATTCATCTGGGCCAGACCACAGGGCCAGATTGCGCCCGTCCCATGCTGAACATAAACACTAGTTATCATGATGGTGCCATGAGTGCCGATGGACAGGTGGCTGGATGCTATATGCATGGGCTTTTTGCTAGCGATGCGTTTCGGGCAAAATGGTTGGCGCGGCAGGGGCATAAAGCAAGCGACATGGTCTTTGAAGATCAGATCGAAACCACGCTTGATCACCTAGCCGATCATCTCGCCGAACATCTGAATATGGATGCGATAGCCATGATGGCCGGATTAAAATAATGCCTCAGAAAATCCCCATATTGCGGCGAGAATCCCGATCATGAGGCCAATGGTTTTCCATAAATAACCTAAGGCCGCCAGAATATCCTTTTCTTCTGCTTGGCGGCCTTCGGCGTTAAGGGGCTGGTCTGTGCTAAGCCGCATACCATATTGTCTTGGCCCTGCTAATTGTATTTGCAAAACCCCTGCCATGGCGGCTTCGGGCCAACCTGCGTTAGGGGAACGGTGTTTGCCGGCGTCACGCCACATAATATATCCCCCACGCAAAGCGAAAGCAGGGCGCGGCAAGATCGCAGTGATCACGATCAACACCCCCGTCAACCGCGCAGGGATCAAATTAGCCACATCATCAAGCCGTGCCGCCCCCCAACCAAAGGCCAACCAGCGCGCAGATTTATACCCGATCATACTGTCGGCAGTATTGATCATTTTATAGGCGACAATGCCGGGCAGGCCAAAGATCAGATAATAAAAGGCTGGTGCGACCACCCCATCAGAGAGGTTTTCGGCAGTAGTTTCAATACTAGCACGGCAAATGGCCCCTTGGTTAAGGGCGGCAGGGTTGCGGCCGACAATCATAGACACCGCGCCTCGGGCGGCATCAAGGCCATCATCGCGGAGCGCGACAGCAACAGCGCGAACATGATGGTCTAAACTTCGGCCTGCCAAAAGCACACATACCACCACGCCTTCGATCACATAAGGTAGCCAAGAGGCCATGGTCTGATGGCTTATGCCCACCGCGATAGCGCTGATAGCGCCCCCAACCACCAACGCAAGCATAACCAGAAATGAGATGCCAAAAACGCCTAGAAGGCGGCGCGTCCGGCCATGGCGCGGATGGCGGTTAAGGATGCGGCTAGTGGCAGAAATCCCACGCCCGAACAGCACCACAGGATGCGGAATGCGTCGCCACAGAATCTCTGGCTCACCAATGAGCGCATCCCCGATCAGGGCCAATGCCAGAAGCCCAGCTCGACCGCCAAAGGTAAGAGGAATCAGATATTCGGTCATAGCGGATAATGTGGTCATCATGTCTTTATGTTTATAATTTGATTGCTGATAATGCCAATCCATATTATACGCAAGAGATGGGTTCCTTGTGAAAACAAGGTGGAATTGATCTCGGTGCGATAGATTCATAAAACAATGGAAATCATATCCGGGGCCCACGCCAATTTTGGTGGATCATAATCTCAATGGGCTGGTCATAGGCTGGGTAAAGCATGGGGTTTATGATAATGCTGAAATCATTGGCATTTCCGCCTTTCCTTTCTCGCGCCCATCAGTAATGTGTTCAAAGCCGCCTTTGGGATGGTCTGGCAATGGACAAGGCGAAGAGGCAAAGGATGATAACCATGTTGCAAAATTCTAAAACGGTTCTGATCACGGCGACAGCAGGGATGGTTCTTTTCCCTGATCTGGCGCGTGCCCATTTGGGGCATTTTGGTGATTTGGCCGGTCATAGCCATTGGATTGGTCTAGCAGGATTGGCGGCGGCTGGCGCTGGCGCCATGCTTTGGGGGGTGTTGAAAGACGGTAAGCAAACATCAGATGATGATGCCGATTCTAGCTCAGATGCCACGGATGATGCCGAAGATAGCGAAGTTCCCGCCTAGTTTTATTTTTTTTGAGAGGTTTCCCATGTCAGGTCAAGCGCAACCGAAATATGGTGTTATGATTTGTGGTCATGGCAGCAGATCCGCATCAGCGGTAAAAGAGTTTGCCGTTTTGTCAGAAAAACTGCCGGCTTATTTTCCAGATTGGCCAGTTGAATATGGCTATCTGGAGTTTGCCACGCCGGTTATCAAAACCGGCCTTGATAAATTGCGTGAACAAGGGGTTAATCATGTTCTCGCGGTGCCGGGGATGCTGTTTGCTGCTGGCCATGCCAAGAATGATATTCCGTCTGTGTTGAACACCTATGCTGCCCAGCATGATATCACGATTCAATATGGCCGCGAATTAGCCATTGATCTTAAGATGCTGAAAGCCGCAGGGGATCGGGTCAGCGAGGCTCTTGATGCGGCTGATAAAACCGATGGTGAGGTGGCACGCCACGACACCTGTCTGGTGGTCATTGGCCGAGGGTCATCAGACCCTGACGCCAATTCGAATGTCGCCAAAGTGGCACGGATGCTGGTCGAAAGCCTAGGGCTTGGTTGGTGTGAAGTTGGGTTTTCTGGTGTGACTTTCCCGTTGGTTGAACCGTGTTTGGAAAAGGTGACCAAGCTAGGCTTCAAGCGGGTCGTTGTGTTCCCTTATTTTCTCTTTTCAGGCATCCTGATTGACCGCATCTATGGTTTCACGGATGAGGTGGCGGCACGGCATCAGGACATCGCTTTTGTTAAAGCCGGATATCTCAACGACCATGATCAAGTGATAGAGACCTTTGTCGAAAGGGTGCATGAAATCCTCAACGGGTCTAACAATATGAATTGTTCGATGTGCAAATATCGTTCAGCCGTGTTGGGTTTTGAGGAAGAAGTAGGACTGCCACAGGAAAGCCACCATCACCATGTGGAAGGCAAGGGGGTATCTGCCCCCGGCAGTAATGTCGAAGATTGTACGCTTTGCACCACCTTTTGTACGGGCGAATGCCGTTTGGTGGCAGATCATGATCATCACCACCACCATCATGATCATGACCACGACCATCACCACGACCACCATCATGATCATGACCACGGTCACCATCATCATCCTTATCCACAGGCGGATCACCCCTTGGGGCCTCGCTCTGTGCTTAACAGGCGTAAAGATTAGCGCGGATGCCTCCAGCTTACGATTACCTCAAGGACCCGGCGGCGATATACGCGCTGTCATTCGCGCGTGTGCGTGAGTCGGTGCCAGAACTAAAAGCGATGGAATCGGGGCTTGCCCAATTGGCAGGGCGTATCATCCACGCCTCAGCCATGCCTGATGTGATGGATGATCTGGTCTGGAGTGATCATATCGTTTCGCGCGCGGTTGACGCCTTGCGGAAGGGGGCGCCGATCCTTTGTGATTGTCAGATGGTCGCATCAGGTATTACCCAAAGCTTTCTGCCAGCGGATAATCCGGTGGTGGTGACTTTAAATAACAGCACAATTCGCGATGAGGCGGCGGCATTAGCAACCACACGCTCGGCGGCGGCAGTGAACCATTGGTTGCCGCATCTTGACGGGGCAATAGCGGTATTTGGTAATGCGCCAACGGCCTTATTTCATCTGCTGGAGGGCTTACATAACGGCTGGCCCATACCTGCGGCTGTTCTTGGGTTTCCGGTTGGATTTGTTGGTGCGGCTGAATCGAAAGATGCGCTGATTCAGGCTGATCTTGGTGTTGAGTTTATTACCCTAAAGGGTCGTCGTGGCGGATCAGCCATGGCGGCGGCGGCAGTGAATGCGCTGGCGATGATTGCCAAAGGGGAGGCGTCATGATCTGGCTTCAAATCATGGGGGTTGATGAGACGGGCTTAACGGGGTTAACCGACGACCAAAGAAAACGGCTGAAGGCAGCAAAGCATATCATCACCGCGGAACGGTGGCGTGATGCGTTGGATCAGATGGGCGTCCATGATGGTGTTGAGGTTTGGCCAAGCCCTTTTCGTGACATTTATGAAAAATTAGAACAATGGCGTGGTGAGCCAACGGTGATCCTAGCAACAGGTGATCCGCTATGGTATGGCGCTGGAAGCAGTATCGTTTCCCGTTTCCCCATTGATGAAATGAGAATAGAGCCAGCCCCGTCAGGGTTCCAAATGGCCGCTAGTCGCATGGGATGGCCTATGGCAAAGGTGGTGACCTTAACGCTTCATGGCCGGCCAGTTGAAATGATCCGCCGCGCCGTTGCCCCGGGGGCGAGACTGCTGATTCTTGCGGATAGTGCGGCCACCCCGAAACAGGTTGCTGATCACCTGATGGATATGGGGCTAGGCTCGGCGGCTATGACCGCGATTGCCCATATTGGCGGAGCGGCGGAGGCGCGTGTTGATGGTGACGCCAAAACATGGGTAAATCAGCCGCCTGAGATTGCGGATTTTCATGTTCTCGCTGTAACCTGCCCTGATCACATTGCCGGGTATCTATCGGCTCTACCGGGGTTGCCGGATGACGCTTATGATCATGATGGCAAACTGACAAAATCAGATATTCGCGCCATTACCTTAGCCCGACTTCAACCTGTGGCAGGCCAGTTGTTATGGGATTTGGGCTGTGGCTCTGGGGCGGTTGGCATTGAATGGATAAGGGCGGCGGCCTTTGCCCGTGCCGTGGGGGTGGATAGCCGGAAAGATCGGTTGGCGGTAGCGGCGGCAAACGCAAAGCGCCTAGGCACACCCGAATGGCAAGGGGTATGCAGTGAAAATATGATGGCTCTGGATGGATTGAATGATCCGGATGCCGTCTTTATTGGTGGCGGTTTGAGCGCGGCGCTGGTGGAAAAGGTGATGGCGCGTCTTCGCCTATCTGGGCGGTTGGTGGTCAACGCGGTGACCCTAGAAAGCGAAGCTGTGCTTTTGGCCATGCGGCAAGCTCACGGGGGGCGGTTGGTGCGTCTTGCGATTAGCCATGCTGACCAGGTTGGGCCTTATCATGGGTGGCGTAGCGCCATGCCTGTGACCCAATGGGTCTGGATCAAGGAGACGAAAAGTGGCTAAGACAATGGGCAGATTATTCGGTGTTGGCACTGGCCCCGGTGATCCTGAGCTGGTCACCCGTAAAGCCTGGCGTGTGGTCAGTGAGGCTGATGTTGTCGCTTATCCTGCGCCTGATCATGGCCATAGCTTTTCGCGTCAGATTATGGCTGATGCGATCTCTGAGGATGCGATTGAATTGCCTATTGTCATTCCCATGATTTCTGGTCGTGCACCAGCACAGGCGATTTATGATGACGCCGCCGATCAGATTTTAGCCCATCTGAAGAAAGGGCAAGATGTGGCAGTACTATGTGAAGGTGATCCGCTTTTTTATGGCTCATTCATGTATCTGTTGGCGCGGCTTCGGGATGATGTGGCGGTGGAAATGATTCCAGGGGTGTCTTCATTGGTGGCTTCTGCCTCTGCCGCGTTGCGCCCCTTAGCCGCGCGTTCAGATATTTTGACGGTTCTCGCGGCGCCTCTTAGTGATGATAAACTTGAGGCGGCAATCCATGGGGCTGAGGCTGTGGCGATCATTAAACTTGGCCGCCATCTTGACCGAATGCAGGGGTTGATCCGGCGGCTAGGTCTGATGGATCAGGCGATCTATATCAGCCATGCTAGCTTGCCGCATCAAAAGGTCATGCCACTGGCCGATGCGCCGGATGATGCGCCCTATTTTTCTATGATTCTGATCTATAAAGGAAGCGACCCATGGATCAATTAGGACGCCCCGTGATCGTTACCTTAAGCCGTCATGGGGCGGCGTTAGCGCGCAAAATTGCCGAAAAAAATGGCTGTGAATGGCACGCCCGTAAAGACAGCTTTGCGCAAGACCAAGCGGAAACAGATCAGAACCCTGACGCGGTTTTTGATCAGACCATTGCATATTTTCAAGACCTTTTTATCGCTCGTCGCCCGATCATTGGCATCTGTTCGGCAGGTATTATCATGCGGTCGCTTTCTGGGCTGTTAGGGGATAAATGGCAAGAGCCGCCTGTTCTGGCAATATCTGATGATGGCAGTGCTGTCATTCCCTTGCTTGGAGGGCATCATGGGGCTAATTCTCTGGCTCGTGATCTGGCAAATATGACTGGCGGCGTGGCGGCGATATCTACCGCAGGGGATTTGCGCCTTGGGGTGAGTTTGGATGAACCGCCTGCTCCTTTTGTTTTAGAAGCGCCTGATGACGCACGCGGTGTCATGGCGGCCTTGAATGATGGGGCAAGGGTGCGGCTGATTGCAGAATTGCCAGACGCATTGTCTGCCTTAGCCCAGCAATGGCAAGACTGGTTAAAGCCCTTATCAGCACAGTATGATGAGGCCGCGGATATCACCTTACGATTAACTTTGCGGCCGCAAGAGCCCACAACCCATCAACTGGTTTATTATCCGCGTGTGGCCTGTCTTGGGGTAGGGGCATCGCGTGACTGTCCGGTTGAGGAATTAAAGACCTTGGTGGATGATTTGCTGATAGATCATGACCTTAGCCCAAGGATCATCAACGCTGTGTTTAGTGTTGATCTGAAATCGGATGAACCTGCGGTGATCGGATTAGCCGCGTGGCTTGATCGTCCGGTTTGGTTTTATCCTGCCTCTCGGCTTGAGGCAGAAACACCGCGTGTGGAGCACCCCTCATCGGTAGTGTTTGAAGAAATTGGCACCCATAGCGTTGCTGAGGCCTCGGCATTGGCGGCGGCAGGGGCGTCTGCAAGGATGCTAGGCCCGAAACGGAAATCTGACCATGCCACCGCCGCGTTAGCGGTTACCCCTGATGCCAAAGACCTAGGGGCAGGAAGCCTGCCGCGTGGCCGTGTGATGCTAGTTGGCATTGGCCCCGGGCAATCCGCGTGGCGAACACCTGAAGCCACAGCTATGATCCGCGCCGCCGATGAGCTGGTAGGATATCATCTTTATATCGACTTGCTTGGCGGTATCGCCGCAGATAAGCCGCGTGCAGATTATGCCCTTGGCGAAGAAGAAGCGCGTTGCCGTTATGCCCTTGAGGAAGCGGCTAAAGGCAGATCCATCGCGATCATATGTTCTGGTGATGCCGGAATATACGCGATGGGTGCGCTGGTCTTTGAATTGCTGGACAGGGACAAAGACCATGGCGGGGTGAGTGCCGCCGCTCGCCGGGTTGAGGTGGTCTCTGCCCCTGGGGTATCCGCGCTTCAGGCCGCCGCCGCCCGTTCAGGGGCTTTACTAGGTCATGATTTTTGCACCATTTCTTTGTCAGATTTGCTAACCCCGTGGGAGCAGATTGAAAACCGGATTACGGCGGCGGCGATGGGGGATTTTGTAATCGCCTTTTATAATCCGGTATCGCGTCGTCGCCGCGTTGGCTTGGCTAAGGCCAGAGATATTCTGCTTGGTTATCGTCCTGCGGATACGCCAGTTGTTTTGGCTTCAAATCTCGGACGACCCGAAGAAGAGGTGCGTTTTCGTACCCTTGCCAGCCTTGAGGTGGATGAGGTGGATATGTTGACCGTGGTCATGGTGGGATCATCAGCATCTAGGAAACTTCATCTTGGGATGGGGGATATGGTCTATACGCCGCGCGGCTACGCCAAGAGGATTGATCAAGATAAAGGAGAGGCATCATGACTGTTTATTTTATCGGTGCCGGGCCGGGTGATCCTGATCTGATCACTATCAAAGGGCGTGATTTGATCCGGCAATGTGGGTATTGCCTTTATGCAGGATCATTAGTGCCTGAAGCGGTGGTTGCCGAAAGTCAGGCAGAGGTGGTTCGTGATACCGCCTCAATGACGCTAGATGATATTATGACCTTGATGTTGGCCGCCCATGCCGAAGGTCATGATGTGGCACGGGTTCATTCGGGTGATCCCTCGCTTTATGGGGCGATTGCCGAACAGATCAGACGGCTTCAAGCCCATGATATCCCCTATAAAATTATCCCTGGCGTGCCAGCATACGCGGCGGCGGCGGCGGAACTTGGCATGGAATTAACCATTCCTGAAGTCACCCAAACCCTGATCTTGACGCGGACAGCGATGAAATCCTCACCTATGCCAGAAGGCGAGGA
Source organism: Alphaproteobacteria bacterium (assembly GCA_023259875.1). Lineage (GTDB taxonomy): Bacteria > Pseudomonadota > Alphaproteobacteria > Puniceispirillales > UBA1172 > UBA12202. The sequence continues at coordinate 10,392 of JALRFL010000021.1, read as the reverse complement.
GTTAGAAAATCTAGCGCGCACCAAGGCAACATTGGCCATTCATTTATCAGTGCGAAACCTGCGTGAGATTGAACGCGTGCTGGCGCCTGTTTATGGATCAGACTGCCCTGTGGTTGTGGCTTATCGTGTGGGTTGGCCAGATCAACAATTTCTCTTTGGGCAATTATCCGATATTCGTAAAAAAGTCATGGCGGCTAAAATTACCCGAACCGCCCTCATCTTTGTTGGCAGAGGGTTGAATCATGTCGGTGAGATGCGCGAATCAGCCCTCTATGATAAAGACCATGTTCATGTCTTGCGGGTGAAACGCGGCAATCAGGACGAACGCGAAGGCTAAGCTCGTCCATTTGGCATGATGCTGTTTAGGGGGTTACGCGGCGGCAATAAGATGGGCGTATGATCCAAAGACCGATCCATCTACCACCCCCATCGATCCTATGGGCTTACCATCCTTATCACTGGCGGCAAATAAAGGCTGTCCATGTTCTTGGACGCTTGTGGTGTAATGAAACTCATGACCATAACTCTGATGAGGTATGGGAACATTGGCTAAACATTCTAATTTGCGGTACCCTAAGTGTAGCCGTGTTTCGGCAAAACTGGTCACCACATCCAACAGACCTGTCATGGGAATACGCTGTCCATCCGCGTTAATGATTTCTTGACCGAGCACCATATAGCCACCGCATTCCCCATAGATAGGACGGCGGTGTTGCGCCATTTCATGAAGCCCAGCTTGCCATATTTTCCCTGCCGCCAACTCATGAAGATAAAGCTCTGGATAGCCGCCGGGCAAATAGACCATTTCTGCCGCTTGATCTGGTGCTTCATCAGCGAGAGGAGAGAAGGGCAATATCTCTGCCCCGTGATCGCGCCAGCCATCTAGCAAATGCCGATAAGAAAAGGCAAAGGCCTGATCCATTGCCACGGCGATGCGCTGTGCTGGTGGCGGCATAGCCGCAATCATGGCGCCGCTTGGTGGTGAAATTGGCGCCGCTAAAGCCATCAGATGATCCAGATCAATATGGGTTTCGATTTGGGTTTTGAGGGTTTCGATCATCTCAGGCAAGGTGCCGGTTTGGGTAAGCTCACTTGCCTGCACTAACCCCAAATGGCGTGACGGAATGGTCAGGTCATCATGATCGGCGATAACCCCAAGCACAGGGATATCTTTTTCTGCCATAGCCGCACGGATCATGTCAGCGTGGCGTTCACTCCGGCACCGGTTGACAATCACGCCGCCTAACGCCGTGCCGTGGTGGTCTTGGCGGATCATATGATCAAGCCCCCCTGCCAAGATAGCGGCGGTTTCTGCTTGGCCGCGCACATCCATGATAAGAATCAAAGGCACGCCCAAGGTTGCGGCAAGCGCCGCGGTGCTGGCCTTGCCACCATCAGCCACCCCCATAGCCCCCTCAATGATAAGGGTGTCCCCTTTATGTTTGGCGGCAAGATGACGGATAAGATGCGCCGACATGGCAAAGCCATCCAGATTGATTCCTCCATGACCAAGGGCGGCGGCATGAAAACCGGGGTCAATATAATCTGGGCCGGATTTTGCTGAACAGACACAAACGCCTCTGGCTTTGAGCGCGGCAAGCAAGCCCAGTGTGATGAGGGTCTTGCCACTGGCAGAAGCGATAGCGGTAATCGCCAGCCCATGGCTTGCCATCAGGCGCTATCCTCTTGGTGGCGTGTGCCGAGGGGGTCAAGATTGCGCGGCTTAACGCCATGCATCTGGCTGACCCAATCAAGGCATTGCCGCATTCTCACCACTTCACCAACAGCGATAATCGCTGGCGGGGTAACCTGATGGACAAGGACATCTTGAGCCGCTTGACTAAGGGTGGTTTCTAGAACGGACATATTGGGCAAGCTTGCGTTGCTGACCACCGCCACAGGTTCAGAAGGGTTACGCCCTGCCTTGATCAGATGGTCGCAAATCTCGGGCAGATGCTTGATCGCCATATACATGACAATAACTTGGCTGCCATCAGCGATGCCTTGCCAGTTGATCGCAGAGGGTGCAAGTCCAGTGCGATCATGGCCAGTAAGAAAGGTGACGGCCTGATTCACATCACGGTGAGTCACAGGAATGCCAGCATAGGCCAGTCCGCCGATTCCGGCCGAAATACCGGGTAAAATGCGCAAAGGAATATCCGCTTGAATGAGGGTTTGAGCCTCCTCACCACCTCGACCAAAGACAAAAGGATCACCACCTTTAAGCCGCAATACCTTGCGCCCTTGCCGCGCCAGTTCAATCAGGCGAATAGAAATATCGCGTTGCTTGGGTGATGGTTTCCCACCACGCTTGCCAGCATATTCTATTTCTGTGCCCGGGCGCACCCAATCCAACACACGCTGATCAATCAAGGCATCATAAATCACGATATCCGCTTGATTAAGTGCGTTGAGAACATGCAAAGTCACTAGCCCCGGATCACCGGGCCCTGCGCCAGCCAGCCAGACCCAACCTGCCTCAAACACAGGCCATTCCTGACCAGAGATGGGCGGCAGATCAAATCCGGATGATGTGTGAGGCGTTATTGCCATGTCGTCATGGATTCCTGTTCGAATATCGGGCATGATAACGGCTAGGCCGTGATCACAAAAACGAAAACCTAGTATAATGCAACAGACGCTTAAAACAACACTTCGCTTTGGCTGGACAACAGGAACTTGTGCCACCGCGTCTGTCTATGCCGCTTATACCGCTATGATGACAGGTTCGTTTCCTGAAAGCGTCACCATTGATACTCCATCCGGCAAAACCGCCAGTCTTGCCATCAGCTATACCGATACCGATGGCAACGCCTTTACCGCAGGGGTGATCAAAGATGCAGGGGATGACCCTGATGTTACCCACGGAGCTGAGATTCGCGCCACTATCGCCCCGGGGGTTGCCGCATCGGGAATAGTGTTTCGCGGCGGTGAAGGGGTTGGAATTGTTACTCGGCCGGGGTTGCCTGTGGCTGTTGGCGAGCCAGCCATCAACCCTGTTCCGCGCCAAATGATGTCGGATTATATTCATGCGCTTGCTGAAGATTTGGGTGGGCCATCGGATGTTGTCATAACAATTTCTGTTCCTACTGGCCGCCTGCTTGCGGAGAAAACATGGAATCCGCGCCTTGGGATAGAAGATGGCATTTCCATTTTAGGCACAACAGGTGTGGTCAGGCCATTTTCCTGTTCCGCATGGATCGCGTCTATTCATCGGGGTATTGATGTCGCGGTGGCTAATGCATTGGATCATATCGCCGGATCAACAGGCGCTAGATCCGAAGCGGCAGTGAAAACCCATTATCACCTGCCAACGATTGCGCTGATTGATATGGGGGATTTTGTTGGTGGTATGCTGAAATATCTGCGCCGTCATCCGGTGCGTCGCCTAACCGTTGCTGGGGGGGTTGGTAAAATGATTAAATTGGCCCAAGGCGCAACGGATTTACATTCAGGGCGAAGCCAGATTGATTTTGCTGACCTTGCGGCAAGGGCTAACATCCTTGGGCTTCCGGCGGAACATATCGCTGGGGCAAACTCTGCGCTTGAAGTCATGCAGAATCTCAACCCTAGCGACCGCCAAACTCTTGCTTCTGCTATTGCTCTGGATGCTCTTGCCACTTGTCGGCAGGTGATTGGCAACACATCAACCTGTCTAGGCACGATGGTGGTGGATCGTGAGGGGCAGATACTCTCTGAACAGACCGAATCATGACTCAAAAAATCCTAATTCTGGGCGGCACAAGTGAGGCCAGACGATTAGCGGATCACGCGGCTAAGGCAGGCTGGTCAGCGGTGTTTTCCCTAGCTGGAGTAACCACAACGCCGTTCAAGACCGCTTTGCCTATGCGTTATGGGGGTTTTGGCGGGGCAAAGGGGTTGGCGGAATGGATCGATGCGCAGGAAATCACGCATCTGGTGGACACGACGCATCCTTATGCCGCGACCATGTCTGCCAATGCCTTTGAGGCGGCAATGTTGACGGGTATTAAAAGGCTAGCCCTATGGCGGCCAGAATGGCAGGCTGAAGCCGGGGATGACTGGCATCAATTTGCCACGATGGATGCCTTATTTCAGGCGGTTCCCAACAACGCGCATCTTTTCCTTGCGGCTGGACAAGAAGGCATAAAAGCCTTGCCTCAACCTCCTCGGTTTCAGGTGACGGCACGGGCGCTGGAACAGCCAGATATCGCGCATCCCATCACCTTTATTAAAGCCTTGCCTGCGGCTGACCCTGATGAAGAAGCGGTGCTTTTTCAAGCCCATCATATCACCCATTTAGCCGTCAAGAACGCTGGAGGTTCGGCCTCACGCGCGAAACTCGAAGCCGCGCGCCAGTTGGGTTTGCCGGTATTGATGTTGGCGCGGCCTAAGCCGCCGCTACCGCCACTTTTCCATACGCTTGATGCCCTCATCAGCGCGTTATCCGCAGATATGGCCGGCGGTTAAGATCAGGCTGGCTGTAAAGCCGCGATGGCTTGGCTCATCCTTGCCATAGCTGTTTTCAAAGATGCGGCATCCGTTGCATAAGAAATGCGGAAATGCCCCGGCATAGCAAAAGAAGACCCCGGAATGATGACGGTATCCGCGGCGTCAAGAATATAGCGGCAGAAATCCATATCTTCGTTAAGCGTCATCCCTTGAGGGGTTTTCCACCCCATCAGATTTTGCCACGAAGGAAAGATATAAAATGCCCCTTGTGGTTTTGAGACCGTCAGGCCATTCATGCCCCTTAGATGATCAAACACCAAATCGCGGCGAGACCGAAACGATTGCTGGCGAGATATCAGTATCTCTTGATCCCCTGTTAACGCCGCTAAAGCCGCCGCTTGGGAAATTGTTGTCGTACCAGAGGTGCCTTGGGCTTGGGCAGTGAGCATGGCGGCAATCAAAGGGGCAGGCCCAACCCCATAACCCAATCGCCAGCCGGTCATGGCATAAGCTTTTGAGACGCCATTGATAATAAGCGACCGATCCGCCAGATCACCAAGCGCATCAGCAACCGATATGAAATCTATGTCATAGACAATATGTTCATAAATCTCGTCACTCAAAAGCCAGCACTGGTCATGCGCCGCGACGATATCGCCAACCGCCCGTAAATCTTCGGCGGATAGAACCGCGCCGGATGGGTTGCTGGGGGAATTGATCATTAGCCAACGGGTGCGCGGACTCATAGCCGATTGTATCGCCTTAATATCAGGGCGAAATCCTCTGTCTGCATCGGTCGGAACAATGATCGGAACACCGCCACAAAGCCGGATAATATCCGCATAGGATGTCCAGAAAGGGGCAAGCACAATGACTTCATCCCCGGGATTAACGCTCGCCAACATCGCGTTGAGAAGGGTGTATTTTGATCCGCTGGATATGATGATATTTTCGGCGCTTCTTTTGCTTCCGCCGCGGCCGTTATAAAGCGCCGCCACGGCTTGCTTTAATTCAGGCTTGCCGCCGATAGGGGGGTAATGCGTATCATGATTGTGGATGGCGGAAATAGCCGCCGCGCTGGCGTGGTCAGGGGTGTTAAAATCAGGCTCACCTATGCCGAGATTGATCACATCATGCCCTTCAGCGCGGCGTTGGCGTGCCGCCTCACTCATCAGCACAATGGCAGAGATTTCAACCTCAGCCAAACGATCAGCCTTGATAAACTTAGCCATAGCTATTTCCCATCACCATCACGGAAATTGAGGTCTTCTTCGGTCATGCCATAGTCACGAATGGCGGACTCACGGCTGATATAGCCGCGCCTTAAATCACGGCGAACCAGATCGCGGTCGCGTTCCTTTGGGTCACCAAATCCGCCTCCACCGGGAAGGCCAAGGCAGACGGTTGCCCCGGTGGGAACGGCTTGCCTGCCTTTGCCTCGTAACGGGGTGCCATCATCACAGCCAAGGGTTGTTGGTGCCCCATTATGCCCATCTTGGCGCCCTCGCGCAGGATGATCCACCCGATCCAGCATGGCAGAAAAGACCAGATCATATCCATCACGCGCCTTGATATCCATATATTGCCCTAATCCGCCACGCCATTTGCCTGCGCCGCCACTGTCTGATCGCAATTCTTTTCGCCGAATAATCACAGGGCCAACATTTTCGGTGGCTTCCACTGGCATCGTCATGACGCCACTGGGAAAGGCGGTAGCGTTTAAGCCGTCAATATGGGGGCGTGCGCCACTGCCGCCAGAATTAAACGACAGCACTTCTGCTGATCGCGCGTTTGGCGGCATATTTGCGCCTTGCCTAGGCGTTAGGCTGACTTGAAAATTGCATAGGGCGCTTGCGCCTTCGGCTTGAATATGCCCCGGCAGCAACTGATAAAGTGCCCCAAAGGTTACATCCGGCAGCATCTGCCCCACCACATGACGCAGCGCCACAGGCGCCGGATGAGGTGCATTGACGATGGTGCCTTCCGGGGCAGTGATGACAAATGGTGCAAGGGATGCGGTGTTGTTGGGAATATCAGGGGCAATCGCCACCTTTAACCCATAACAGGTATAGGCTCTGGTATAGACTATGGGCACATTGATGCCTTTTTTGTCTAGGCCAGAGGTGCCGGTGAAATCTGCACTAACATGATCTTTGGCAATATTGACATGAACAGCAATGGTGATCACTTGATCAAAGCCGTCAATATCCATTTTTGCGGATGCGGACCCGGGGGTAAGGGCGGCAATCCGTTCTAGGGTCGCTTGCCGTGACCGCGTCATGATAAAATCAGAAATCTGCGTCAGGTCTGCGGCGTGGTATTCATCCAACATGGACATTAGCCGCCGTGTCCCCACATCATTTGAGGTAGCAAGCGCGTAAATATCACCAACCACCTGATCAGATTCTCGGACATTTTGCCGAATGATGCGAACCAAATCCTTATTCACCTCACCTTGACGGATCAAAGGCATGATTGGAATCTGGAGGCCTTCTTCATAAAGCGAATTGCCATCTGCACCAAAGCCGCGCCCACCCACATCCACAACATGGGCGGTATTGGCAAAAAACCCGATCAGCTTATCTTTACGAAACACAGGGGTGACAACCGTGATATCATGCAGATGCCCTGTGCCTTTCCAAGGGTCATTGGTGATATACACATCGCCGTCACGCATGTTGTCAACGCCAATCTCATTCATGAAATGGCCAACAGATTCGGCCATGGCATTGACATGGCCGGGGGTTCCCGTGACCGCCTGTGCCAGCATATTTCCTGCGCTGTCATAGACCCCGGCTGAGAGGTCTCCGGCTTCGCGGACAGAGGTTGAAAAGGCCGTTCGGATAAGCGCTTGCGCCTGTTCCTCTACGACAGAGATCAGGCGATTCCACATAATTTGTAAGGCGACCGCATCAAGCATTTGTCATATCTCCATCTAGCCTAAGATCAAGGGTGCCATCACTTTGCATCAGGGCGATGCCGCCTACCGGAACAAGCACGGTGGTTTCTGGCTCAACAATGGCGGCTGGCCCTTTGACCATAGCCCCGGGGGTAAGGTCTTGGCGGCGGAACACTGCCGCCGTTAGGCTCTCACCATTGGCCATATCTGCCATCTGGCGTTGCCCTATGGGGTCATGATTTAACTTTCCCTCACAAGGCAGGATTGGTGGCGAGGGCTGAACCGGCGTCGTCGCCAATACCGTCCAACTGGTGATCTCAATATCTAGCCCCTCAACAACGCGGCTAAAGAGCAGGCTGTAACGGTCTTCAAAAAGGCGAGTGATTTTGGCTTTATCTGGGGATTTGCACCAAGCGTCATCCAATTCAACGGGGATCTCCCAGCCTTGCCCGACATAGCGCATATAGGCCTTGGCAGAAATTTCAATCTTGCTGTCTGGAACTGAGGCACGAACAAAGCTGGTGGCTTGCTCTCTTAGCTCTTCTAGCATATCTTTGACGCTGGTGTTTTGCCAATCTGACAGCCGAATATAAAGCGAACGGCTGGCTTCGAAACTAAATGGGGCTCTAAGGAAACCCACGGCAGAACCTACCCCTGCTGATGCCGGTATCAGAACACGCGGAATATTCAGTTTTTGTGCCAAGCGAACCGCATGAAGCGGCCCAGCACCGCCAAAGGCGATCATCACATATCCGCCTAAATCTTCACCGCTTTCTACCGCATGAACACGGGCGGCATTTGCCATGTTTTCATCCACTACTTCAGCAATGCCAAAAGCGGCGCGATCCAACGCCAACCCCAATGGCGTTGCAATCTGATCAGCTATGGCGGTCTTGGCGTTCTCGGTTGACAGAGGAATAGAGCCACCTGCGAAATCATCAGGATCAAGCTTGCCCATGAGCAAATCTGCATCCGTTACCGCAGGTCTAGTGCCGCCACGCTGATAACTGCTAGGGCCGGGTTCTGATCCTGCGGATTCTGGCCCCACAGTGATTTGCCGCATGGCATCAAGTCCTGCGATAGAACCGCCGCCTGCGCCTATTTCCACCATATCAATGACAGGAATAGATATCGGCATGCCAGAGCCTTTTTTGAAACGATAACTGCGTGCGACTTCAAAACTGCGCGAAGTCTTAGGCACTTGATCCTTTATCAGACAGATTTTTGCTGTTGTTCCGCCCATATCAAACGACAAGACCCGTTCAAGTTGAAAGCGTGAAGCGATGTTAGCGGCAAATATGGCACCTCCTGCGGGGCCGGATTCCACCAAGCGAACAGGAAAAGTAGCCGCGCTCATCAAATCAATAATACCGCCTCCAGAATGCATCAGAAACACTGGCGCGGTGATCTGATGATCTGCTAATCGCGCTTTCAACCGCATCAGATAAGATTCCATAATCGGTTTGACATAGGCGTTGGCGGCAACGGTGTTAAAGCGTTCATATTCACGCATCTGTGGGGATACCTCAGATGAAAGTGAGATCGGAATATCTGGCCATTCTTTTATGAGGATTTCTCTAATGCGCCGCTCATGCATGGGGTTAGCATAGGAATGAAGCAAGCCTATCGCGATGCTTTCAATGCGATCTGTTTTCATCTGGCTGATGAGGCGGGGGATATGATCTTCGTTAAGAGGGGTGTCCACAATGCCATCGGCAAGAATGCGTTCTGTTACCGTATAGCGGTGTTCGCGTGGAATTAAAGCTTCAGGCAAAACAAGGTTGAGATCATATTGTTCAAACCGGCTTTCGGTGCGCATCTCAATCACATCACGGAAACCTTCGGTGGTGATCAGGGCGGTGCGTGCGCCGCGCCGTTCGATCAGGGCATTTGTGGCAAGGGTAGTGCCATGGATCACCGTACCAATTTCTGAAGGCTCAACCCCAGCGTTGGCGCAGACCGAAAGCAGGCCTTCAATGATGGCATCCTCCGGTCGGGTATAGGTGGTCAACACCTTGGTTGAGGTTTGTCCATTTGGGGTTTCAAGAACAATATCCGTAAAGGTGCCGCCGATATCAACACCAGCGCGGATGATGGAAGGAACAACGCTTGATTTTGTCATAAGTTTTATAAGTCTTTTCATGCTAAGAAATTAATGTCACGATAAGCAAGTCTCAAATCTATGTAAAGCCACAGAGTAAAGGAAAAATAGAATTATGCGCTATCTTCATACTATGGTTCGAGTGACGGATATTGATGCGTCTTTACGATTTTGGTGTGACGGGCTTGGTCTCAGCGAAGTTAGCCGCAGAGAATACCCGGATGGAAAATTTACCCTCATCTTTCTTGCCGCAGAAGAAGATAACGAGCAATTTTCAAAAACCCGTTCACCGGCATTGGAATTAACCTATAATTGGGACAGTGATGAGGACTATCACGGTGGCCGTAATTTTGGTCATCTGGCCTATGAGGTTGATGATATTTACGCCACCTGTCAGCATCTGATGGATATGGGGGTGGTGATAAACCGTCCGCCGCGTGATGGGCGCATGGCGTTTGTGCGCTCCCCGGATCAAATTTCGGTTGAATTGTTACAGAAAGGGGAAGCGCAATCCCCGTCTGAACCTTGGGCGTCTATGGGTAACACCGGGGAATGGTAACATCTGCAAACGGGCGAAATATTGCCCTGCTATCGTTGTCTCAAGCCTGTTTTATGACAACGGTTAATATCAATATTATTGTCACCAGTCTGGTTGGTGTGTTGATCGCGCCTGAACCATGGCTGGCCACTTTGCCAATATCGTTGATGTATGTTGTGTCGATGCTAACGACCCTGCCGGCATCCTTGTTGATGGGGCGGATTGGGCGCAAGCCTGTGTTTGTTTCTGCCGCTGGCATTGGCATGATGTGCTGTCTGATCATGGGCTATGCGACCATTTTATCGAGCTTCATGCTATTTTTGCTGTCATCTGCCGCGCTTGGTCTCGCTACAGGGGTGGCGCAATTTTATCGCTATGCCGCCGCTGATAATGCCGAGCAACACCAAAAAGCAAAGGCCCTTT
>JALRFL010000260.1 GCA_023259875.1 Alphaproteobacteria bacterium | reverse complement strand
TCCGCTGAGACCGGATTTAATGGGGTATGGGAAATGGACAACATCAAACCTAGTAATGCCATGAAAAAAACCGATTTGAGAAATAATCTATTCATTGCTATCCCGTTGGCTTACAGCGATTTACGATATACCAATATTATTCTTGAAGGGCGATTCTCTATGCGTCAAATCATCGCAATGATGACGACCATATCAGCTAAATTCGTACCACTTGCCCCCGGCCGAAATAAACCCTCTGCCTGATTAAGGTAAGTCCAACAGTCATGCCGCCGAAGCGCATCAGCCATGGCATCTTTTTGAAGCGTCATGGTGCTATCTATCATAGCACCAGCGGCATCAGTAGGCCCGTCTCTGCCATCCGTTCCAGCGGCAAGGATAAGCCAAGGAAAGCCAGCATCAGCCATGTTAAGGGCAAAACTGACCGCCAATTCTTGTGATCGTCCCCCTTTGCCATGATCCTTGCCCAAGGTAACGGTGGTCTCGCCCCCACTGACCCCAAGAATTACGCCTTTGGCGTGATCTAATTTACAAATAGCACGGGCAAGCCGCCGCCCCATTTCTGCCGCCTCACCCGATAAACGCGGCAAGGCAATAGGTGAATATTCAGCAATGCCGCCTCTCTTGGCAATCACTGGCAAAAGATCATCATGAACCAGTTGCCGATTGCTGGCGATAATCTTTGTGCTGACATGATGAAGACAGGCCTCACCTTGGCGAACCGGCGGCATCACCTGACCCTTTTGAAGCCCGTCAAGATATGACTGAAGCCATGGCAAGTCACTTAACCCAAGGCGATTTATGCTGGCGATCACCTGATGGAGCGGCACGGGGTCTGCCGCCGCAGGGCCACTTCCGATAGCGGCAAGGGCATCGTCTTCAACATCGGAAATCATAATTTGAGTGATCCGTGCAGGCGCCGCCATAGCCGCCAGCCTGCCACCTTTAATCCCCGACACCAATCTGCGAATGGCATTGATTTCATGAATATCCGCGCCACTAGCCAGCAGCATTTCGTTCAAGATCATCTTATTCTCTAGGGTCAAGGGCGCTTGCGGCAATACCATCATCGCCGATGCACCGCCGCTTAACAGCAAAAGCAAATGATCATCTTGCCCTAAGGATGACACCAGATTTGCCGCCGCCACACCGCCATCAAAACTGCCTTGATCTGGCACAGGATGCCCTGCCACCACCACAGGCCAGATCGCGTTATGCCCAGCATCAGGGGCAATAATCAGACCCTTTTGCCTAGCAGATGGGCTTAGCCCTGCTTTTGCTGCCGCGTTGGCCATGCCATGGGCGGCCTTCCCCACCGCAAGAACAGCGCTGATATCACCAACCTCGTCTTTGCTAAGGGCGGCGGCCATGGCATATTCGGGATGGCCTGCGGATACGACCTTGGCATAAGCCGCCTCGGCGGCATGCCGCCATATGTTGACGGTATCCTTTTCCACGGTTAAGACGGCCGAATTCCTAATGTTTGTGCCATATCCACAATATTGCGTGCCATCCGGGTTGAGGCGGCGTCAATCATCTGTCCCTGATACAACGCCGCACCAGCGCCTGATGCCTCGGATTGCTCCAAGGCTTTGATCATGGCCTCCGCGCGTGCGATCTCATCTTGGCTGGGGGTAAAGATATCATTAGCAAGGGGAATTTGTGACGGATGAATAGCCCATTTTCCAGCCATGCCAAGGGCTCGCGCCCGTTTTGCAACCACAATGAACCCATCAGGGTCATTAAAATCCCCAAACGCGCTATCCATGGGCACAACGCCGTTCGCGTGGCAAGCGGCAACCATAGATGCCAAGGGATAATGCCAGATATCCCCCGGATAATCAGCAATACCGCCGCCGATTGATGTTGTTGGTGATCTGACACTGGCGGCATAATCGCCAGCCCCAAAATGGAGAGCCTCAAGCCGCAAACTGCCAATGAATTGATTATACTCGGCGATAGCAGGAAGATTAACCACCCCTGCCGCGGTTTCGATTAGCCCCTCGATTGTGATCAGGTTTTTTTGGCCTCTGGCTCGGCAGAGTTGGGTGATGAGCGCATCCACCGCATAGACATCCTCACGGCATCCCACTTTGGGCAGGATAATGGTGTCAATATGCTCTCCTGCGCCTTCAACCACTGCCATGATATCTTGATAAGTCCAAACCGTATCCAGCGCATTGACGCGAATAGAAACAGATTTACCAGCGCCTTTCCAGTCATGGGTTTTTAAGGCTTCTACCGCTAGGGCTCTGGCCTCTTGTTTGGCGTTTGGGGCCACCGAATCCTCAAGGTCAAAGAACACCGCGTCTGCGGCCGTCGCTATCCCTTTTGCCATCATTTTTTGAGAAGATGCAGGAATAGAAAGCAGACACCGGCGAAGCCGGGAGCTAGGCGTGGGAATGGGGCGATGCGTCATAAGATTTCATCCTGTCATGATCAGCCGATAGAGATCTCATCATGACAGGATTACTAGGGTATTTTCAAGTCTTGTTGCCGTAAAACTGATAAGATGGGGCCTATATCCTACCACCCTGTCTTATTGATGATCCTCTGAGCTGTTGCCGCGTGATGCGCGATTTCGGTGATCGGCAAATCATCTGCCTTGAAACTGCCCCATGAGGCGATCTCAGCATCCGGCGTCACCGTGGGGTTGACCGGATACTCATAATTGATGCTGGAATAAATGCTCTGTCCCTTTGGACCGCTTAGCCATTCCAGAAACTCAACCGAGGCATCATAGTTCTGGCTAGTCCCAAGAATCCCTGCGCCAGTGATGTTGACATGCTGGCCACGATCACCATTCCCTTGGTTCAAAAACACAATCCGAACGGCTTTGGCCCAATCTTGTTGTTCTGTTTTCTCAAGATTATGTTTCATCAGCCCATAGTAATAGGTGTTCATGAGGGCAACATCACAGCGGCCAGTAAAAATAGCGCTGGCCTGTGCGCGGTCATTACCTTGCGGCTTGCGCGCCAGATTAGCGACTAACCCTTCTGCCCATTTTGTGGCGGCGTCTTCGCCGAGATGAGCAACCATTGAGGCCAGCAAGGCGCGGTTATAAGGATGGCTTCCTGCGCGGGTGCAAATCCGTCCTTTCCAGCGTGGGTCAGCTAAATCTTCAAGGCGTGTTAATTCACCAGCTTGGACGCGGTCAATGGAAACCACCGCAACCCGTGCCCGTGTGGTCAAACCAAACCAATGGTGATCATGGTCACGCCATTTTTCCGGAATGTTAGCCGTTAAGACAGGCGAATCTACCGCAGCAAATATATCCATGTCATCAAGTTCAGACAATCTGGCGATATCCACGGTCAGAATCACATCCGCCGGCGTGGCATCCCCCTCGGCTTCTAATCTTTGTGCCATACCCTTAGCCAGATAAAGGATATTAAAGGTTACGCCTGTTTCTGCGGTATAGGCATCTAACATAGGCTGAACCAATTCGGGCGAACGCGAAGAATAAATATTGATTTCTGTTGCCCAAACCGCACCAACAGACCCAAAGCATCCCAGCATTGCCGTCAGCAAGATCATGGCCTTTCTTCTGGCTTTGTGAAATTGTGTGTTAGCGATACGCGTCATCATGATGTTTTTCCTTTAGCTATTCACTGAATACCTAATCGCATGGCAAAAAACATTACTAATTTGGCTAAACACAAGACTTTTATTTTACCAAACGCCTTAGTTGTTAATGAGAATGATTATCATTAACAATAGCAGATGGCAAGGAAAAAATTCTGTCTCCCTCTGGCCACATCCTAAGGGAGAAGTTTTATAAAAGCATCTCGCTGTTTAGAACATAAAGCCGGGTTGAAAGCTTTGTGGCGCAAGCTCAAAACTGTCAAATATAAAGCCGGGGGCGGTCACACAAGTGACAAGCACAAAGTCATTTTTAGCTGTGGCGGTTTGCCAATCCCCTGCCTTGACAACGAGTTGCGGCACCTCACCAGAGGTTAAATCCATGCCTATCTTGGCGCGTTCTACGGATTTGCCATCACTGGTGCTGGAAAACATCAGACTGCCGCCAGCGATCCATGACCACACCTCATCGGCGTCTGTGACGCGATGCCAATGCGAAGTTTCGCCCTCTTTGAGCAAAAAATAAATGGCGGTCATAGTTCCGCGCGTCTCACCCTCAAGGCGATTGTTGAAAGTCTCTTTATACCATCCGCCTTCGGGATGAGGCTGCAAATCCAAGATTTTGATTAATTCATCTGCGGTCATCGTCATGGTAATCGCCCTTATTCATCGTCATCGTCAATGAAAGATGGCCTATTATCCCAGCAGATGCAAGATCAGGACGCCTTAGTCTAGTTAAAAATTAAATTCTCAAAATTAAGAAAAAATTAACTTTTATGCCCGATAATGCTGATGGGCTTGCCATTGGGCTTTAGGCCGTTTTTCCGTTTATGGCATCATCCTTTCCAAGGTAAGACATCATGTCAGAGGACAAAACCGATATTCGGTATTTTACGGCAGAAGAAGATGATGATTTCATCTCAGGTTGGTACAGGGTTGTTGATGGCAGAAGGATAGGTGATCCGCTTGATACGCCACCCCTGCCCCCAGCCTTATTTAGCCCAGCCGCATCCGCGCCAGTAAGCCCCAGTTTTTCAGGGATTTTCAGGCAGGGGATTTATGCTGACCCAAGCCTTGGCTTCGATCCCTTTGCCCAATTTGATGATATCAAAGTTCAGGTCAGCCAAGAGATAAGCATTCTCAACCCTATCACTGACCCTGCCGAAGATGTCAGCATCACGATTAAAGATAGTAAAGTCCATAGGGTTAAGGTTGAAAGCACCTCGCTATTTTCGAGTACATTTATTGATGATCCTAGGGGAACGGTGGAAAAAAAAGGGCATTACGGAACATTGCTGTTTATTCCCGATGATCCCGAAGGCGCGTCATCAGGGGAATGGGTTTATACCCTAGAGCGGCGAAGCCGCCGCGTTCTCGACCTTAATGAAGGCGACACCAGAAAAGATTTTTTCACTCTCGTTTATGGCGATGTCGAAGAACTTGTCGTCATCACCGTCACGGGGGCTAATGATCCGTTTTTCTTTGATGAAAAAAGCGGCTATCAGTTTGTTGTTACCGAAGGTATTGAAATAGGCACTGTTCTTGGCAAGCCTACTGGCCGCGACCCAGAGGGGGACACCCCAAGATTTCAAATTGTTGGAGGTAACGAAGACGGACTGTTTCACATTAATCCCGTCAGTGGATGGATTACAGTCGTCGGCGAGATTGATTTTGAAACCACGCCTTACACCTCAAGTTATATTGGGCAATTTGAGTACAGAAACCATTTCTATAACTTGCAAGTTGAAGTGTCTGACGGCATTGCGCCACCAGCACAAACCACCATTAATATTCCCGTCAGAGATATTGATGATACCCCGCCTGTGATTGCTAGCAGTCAAACCACGGCACATATCCCATCAGGCGTCGCCGGCTTTGTCACAGATATTGCGTTCACCTATACCGATGTTGATACGGTTTTTGAAGGGCTAGATGAAATTAAGTGGCGCATTTCAGGCGATCAGGCCGATAAGTTCAAAGTCTATCGCAACCCTTTGGCCTATAGTGATGGCTTCCGCTTGCAGTTAAAATATCTTGGTGGGTCAAGTGGATATGCAGAACTTGATTATGACAGTGGTAACGAACTGCATCTAACGGTTCAAGGGGTGGATTTACAAGGGAATGTATCAGAGCCCCTTTCCATCATTGTCTATGTGACACCGCAAAATCTGCATACGCCAAAATTAA
The DNA here is from genome assembly GCA_023259875.1 of Alphaproteobacteria bacterium. GTDB lineage: Bacteria > Pseudomonadota > Alphaproteobacteria > Puniceispirillales > UBA1172 > UBA12202. The sequence goes on along the minus strand of JALRFL010000260.1, from coordinate 6,427 downwards.
CCGTGGCTGGCACAGGGGTGATCACAGAAAAACTGACGGGACAAGACACCGGCATCACCTTTTCCATCACCGATCTGGACGCCGATGGGGTTAATCGGTTTTCATTTAACATCCTTGACGGTAACTCAAGGCTATTTGAAGTTGTTGATATTGGCGGCGTCTGGACATTAAAAGCCAAAGACGGCGTATCCTTTGACGCCAGAGATGCCCGCACGATCAATGTTCAGGTAAATGTTAGCGATAGCGTCAACACCTCGAACATTGAAACGATCACCATTAAGATTGTTCCTGTTGATGAAGGTGATGCCAGATTTTTTATCGCCAACGAACAATCCCTCCGTGAGGCTCCGGATGTCGGCACGGTTCTGACAGCCTTGCGCGGCAAAGATGACCCAGATGGTCACAAATCGAGTTCTACCATTTTTGAATGGTTTCATATCGCCGCCCCTGATGACATTATTGGCACAGGACGGCGCTATACCATCACCGAAAGTGATATTGGCCATCAGATACAGTTTCGCGCCATTTATCTAGATGGTGACGGAACTGTTGAGATTGTTACCAGTAACGCTGCTGCGGTCACAGGTGTAGTGACAGCCGCCGTTACCACGGGCGCAAAAAGTGATACTGGTGATGCCCGTTTTTATATCAGCAATGTGAATCAAGCCCGAGAAGAGCCTACACCCGGCACAGAATTAAGAGCCCTCAAAGGCAGGGATGATCCCGATGGGCATATGGATGGTCCCATCAGTTACCAATGGTTTCATATCAACGCCCCCGAAGTGGTGATCGGCAGACAAAAAACCTATACCGTGACAAATGACGACATCGGTCACAGGATTATGTTTCGCGCCTATTATCTTGATGGCGATGGAAAAGCGGAAACCGTTTTGGCAAACACGCCCTCTATTAGCGGCGTGGTTACCGCAACAGGATATAAAAACACCCTTATCGCATCCACAACAACCGCCAGTATTCCAGAAAATGATGACGGATTTATCACCGATATCACCCTTAGGCTTCGGGATTATCTGTTTAGCGATCTGAAACTGACAGAAAAGGATTTCATCATCACCGCGCATGGGGGCATCAGCGATATTGATAAAAGCAATCCGGCCAATCTCTTTGACATTGTCAACCTTAATGGCGCATGGACGCTTAAGCTTAAAGATGGGGTCTTTCTCAATTTTGAAGAAACGACCAGCTATGCCTTTACCGTTACGATCAACAATATCGTCAACAGCCGGAATGAAAACCTGCCATCAAATACCATTACCATTAACCTCAATGTGATTAATGTGGATGAGAATGCGGTGATTGAAATTCAGTCCCCTCATCCAGAAACCATTCAGATTGGCGATACCCTCACGGTAAATCTGATTTCAGAAGATGATCATGGGCTTCATGCCAGCCCGAACATCGCCTATACATGGTTTTATGCCAGTGATCCAGACACCGCGATTGGCACAGGCGATAGCTATATCGTCAAAGAGGCTGACCGAGGTGAGAATATTGGGGTTGAACGCAGTTATACCGATAAGCTGAACAATCTGGAAAAGGTTGAGGATATTCTGGAAATAGCTGTGCCAAGGGTAGAAATATCTGCGCCGCCACCTCCGCCAACGCCCTCACCATCCGCCCCAACTATACCGATTGATAGAACGATAACCATCGCTCCACAAACCGCATCCAAAGTCGTGGCAGGTGACGGCGCGGATACCATCACCGACGGCAACCGCAATGATATTATCATTGGCGGCAAGGGCGATGACAAAATTGATCTTGGCCACAACCAAGAAGGAAAAGATCAAGACCAAGTGATTTATGGGATTGGCGATAAATCCGCAAAAGATGGCGGTGATATCATCACCAATTTCAATCGTGGCCGCGATAGTTTTATTTTTTCCCTTGAGGCCAATAGCGCCACCAATGCGATTGACAGCCTTGATGATTTTCTGATGTATGTGATGTCAGGCGCACCCGAGGATGTGAGCGATGACCAATTGCTGGTCGTGTTAAATCTGTCCACTCCCTCCCAAGGCCAACCCCAACTGGTCGGGGTATCCTTTCATTTCCAAGACAGCGTATCTTTTGGTGGTGGCCGCATTGCGGTTCCTGTGGTCAAGGTGCAATTTTCTGTTGCGCTTGATCAACAGGCAATCATTGCCGCCCTTGGCGGTGATATGCAATCGGTGCAATCCGCCATGAATTCGGATGGCATCCTGACCAATCTTGATTATCTCGATGATCTGATGGGGGGTGAAGGGTCAATCGGCTATCAAATTGATATGATCTGATGGCCAATTGCGCCGCTGATCAAGTGAGCGGGAAAAGCCAATCCAAACCCAGAAATGTAAGCGCCCCAGCAAGCACCGCGATTAGCGTCTGGCCAGAGCGTATCATAATCACCATGGTGATTAGCAAGGCTGGCAATCGTGCCAGCAAACCCGATGACGCCACAAGCCCCGAGGGATGCACAACAACCAGCACCATAACGCCGCAAACCATGGCATAAGCCACCGCGTTAATCCATTTCATCAGCAAGCTTTCGGGCGAGATGCGATTAGCAAGCAAAACCCCAAACCAACGCCAAATATCTGTCGCCAGAAAGGCCAATAAAATCAGCATCCAGAGATAAAGCGGATGATCTGGTGTCATGGCCTAACCCTCTTGGCCCGCCGCCGTTGGCGCGCTTTCCGCGCAGCAACAAACCGAGGCAGCATGACCAGTGAGCCGCCAACAATACCAGCCACCAAAATAGCCCATTCCCCTAACACCGGATAAAGAATTGGCGCCAACACTCCGCCCACCAAACCGGCTTGGCGAAACAACAAGGAACGGATCTTTGCCACCATCATAAGAATATAAAGCGGCGTGGTAAAAACAATGGTCTTAAGCAACCATATCGGCACGATATCGATCAGATAAAACCCTAGAAGCGTGCCAAGCAGGCCAATAACATATAGCGGTAAGGCAAAGCCAAGAAAATAAGCAAACATAGCCTGATCAGCGACCCTGCCACGCACCACCGCCAATTGAATCCAAGTGGTGATGGCCAGAAAATGAACCGATATCAGCTGTTTTATCAAGCCCGTTCCAAACCGGCGAAACCCGATCAAATCCACCGTGGACACCACCATCAGCATCATCCGCATATTTGCAAGTGCCACCGCCATGACAATAACTGCCACCGATGCCCCGGCGAGATAAAGGCTGACCATGGCCACCTGCCCCGGCATCCCCCAAACAAGAGCGCTGGTGGCGAGGGCTTCTGCTAGGCCAAACCCTGCCTCTCTGGCAATAGCGGCAAATCCCACCATACTAAAAAAGAGCCCAAGCCCCGGAATACCAATCACATCACGCATGGCCATCAAAGCCACGCGGCGAGGATCAGATATAGGTGTTAGGTCAGAAGGCATAATGTCTTTTGGTGGTGTCAATGTCGGCCTTTTTGTCTTACTCCCCCCATGGCACAGGGTCAAGATGATGACGGTGGGTCACCTGTCATGTCACCAGACTTGCCCGAACGCAAAAGCGGCATTACAGTTATGGGTGGAAACCATTTCCATCACAACAAAAGACCTAAAGACAATAGCGAGGGTATTATGGCATCACAGTATCAGGCCATTTATGACAGTTGGAAAAATGACCCCCAAGGGTTTTGGGGCAAGCAGGCCGAAAAGATTGATTGGTTCAAAGCCCCTGATGCCAGTTTTGATGCCAAGATGGGGATTTCAGGCCGGTGGTTTCCGGGGGGCGAAACCAACACTTGCCATAACGCAGTCGATCGCCATGTGGCCGCTGGAAATGGGGATAGGGTGGCGTTGATCTATGACAGCCCTGTCACCAACACAAAACGCAAAATCACCTATGCCGAATTACAAGATGAGGTGGAAACCCTTGCCGCCGCGCTAGCCCATCGCGGCATTGGCAAAGGCGATCGGGTGATTATCTATATGCCCATGGTGCCAGAGGCGGTGATCGCCATGTTAGCCGCGGCACGACTGGGCGCAGTGCATTCGGTGGTGTTTGGCGGCTTTGCGCCAGCGGAATTGGCTATTCGTATCAATGACGCCACCCCCAAGGCAATAATATCAGCATCCTGCGGCATTGAGCCATCGGGCATTATTGCCTATAAGCCCCTGCTGGATAAGGCGATTGAACTGGCGGATCATAAGCCGTCGTCATGCCTGATCCTTCAGCGTGATGCCATGAATTGTGAGCTGACCCCCGGGCGCGATGATGATTACGCCGCCGCCATGGCAGAGGCGCGAGAAAAAGGCTGGCGTCAGCCCCCAGTTGCCGTTGCCGCGACTGACCCGCTTTATATTCTTTACACCTCTGGCACCACTGGTCAGCCGAAGGGGGTTGTGCGTGACAATGGCGGCCATATGGTGGCCTTGATGTGGACCATGGATCATTTTTATGATGTCAAACCCGATGAGGTGTTTTGGGCGGCCTCGGATGTGGGCTGGGTGGTGGGGCATAGTTATATTTGCTATGCGCCGTTGCTGTTTGGCTGTACCAGTGTGATTTACGAAGGTAAGCCCGTTGGCACGCCAGATGCTGGCGCGTTTTGGCGCATGATCAGCGAATACCGCATCTCGGTTCTCTTTACCGCACCAACCGCCTTTCGGGCGATCCGCAAAGTTGACCCCAAAGGCGCCCTGATGGCGGATTATGATATGCGCCATTTTCGCGCGTTGTTTTTGGCTGGGGAGCGCACTGACCCCGACACCCTGCATTGGGCGAGGGAGAAATTGCAAGTGCCGGTGATTGACCATTGGTGGCAAACCGAAACCGGCTGGGCTATCGCTGGTAATCCGCTTGGGCTGGGCTTGGTTGAGGTGCCGCCGGGATCATCCGGCCGGCCGATGCCGGGCTATGATATCGAGGTTCTGACCGATGAGGGTGAGCCAGTTGCCCCCGGCACGCTTGGCAATATTGTGGTGAAACTGCCTCTGCCGCCGTCATGCTTGCCGAGTTTATGGAACGCGGATGAGCGGTTTCAAGATGCGTATCTCAACACCTTTCCCGGCTATTACATGACCTCTGACGCAGGCATGATTGACGCCGATGGCAATGTGTTCATCATGGCGCGCACCGATGATATTATTAATGTGGCTGGGCACCGGCTCTCCACCGGGGCGATGGAAGAAGTCATCACCAGCCATGCCGATGTCGCCGAATGTGCGGTGGTGGGCGCGGCGGATCAGCTCAAAGGCCAGTTGCCCATGGGGTTTTATGTGCTGAATGATGGCGCCGAACGCGACCCTGATGAGCTTGAGGCCGAATTGGTGGCGTTGGTGCGTGGGCAAATCGGCGCCGTGGCCGCGTTCAAAACGGCGGTGGCGGTCACACGCTTGCCCAAGACACGATCAGGCAAGGTGTTGCGCGGAACCATCCAAAAGATCGTTGATGGCGTCAGCTATACCACGCCTGCCACCATTGACGACCCGGCGATTTTGGACGAAATCACCACAGCCCTAGCCGCCCGCGGCCTGATTGGTTAAAGGGGATGGGGTATCTTTATTATCGTTATTTTTTATTCTCACAGGCTGGCTACCTGCGAATCTAAAAAAATTCCGCAATCGCATGTGTATCCATGGAATTCTAAGGGTCTGCTGTTCAGTTTTTCTTAAATCAACAAGATTTGTACAGTGATAAAGAAGTGCTCGGTATGCTGGCGGTTCCTCAGCCATCAATAATGTAATCTCTTTATCCATTTGGGTTATAGTCTTGAGATTTACGTTATCCCCTACCAAATTGGATTCAATATATGTGAAACGATGACGAAAGAACTTATGAGTTTGTGCCGAAGTAGATAAATTAAATACTAAATCTAAAGAGGCTAGTATAATTGGCAATATAATTAAAAATTGCTCTAGCGTTTCATGACTCTCAAAGATATTAGATCCTAGTAAAGCACTTGACATTATGATTACAAATAATATCACCCGATGCCAAGAACTTAAAAAACACTCCCTATGCTCATGGTAGAGAGATGATAGTTGGCACTGTTCGATAAGATTAGCCTTATCTTCAGTCATTTTTTTCGTCAGGTTTTGTTGTAGGTCTTTGTGTCACCTCATTTATCCTTTTTTTACTATCATCATTAGCACGGTCACCTTTACTTGAATTCCAACCTTCCCTTATTGGAGATACCTTAGTAGTATCTTGTCGCTGTTGAGGTTTTTTATCTTTAGACATTACGATTTCCTATCTTTTTTTCTTTGGCGGTGAAATTGGACGTTTAGTTACAAATCTAAGAGAACCTTTACTAGGTCGCTGAGCCAATGCAGAGCCAGCTACCTTCTTTGCCGAAGGGCTAGATTTTGGGTCTCTCAAAACCTTTGAAGCTTCCGATGCAACCTTCTTACTGGTGACTTTATCTTTGTTTGATTTTCTAGCCATCATATCTCTCAGA
>JALRFL010000174.1 GCA_023259875.1 Alphaproteobacteria bacterium | reverse complement strand
CCATCCGAGCCAATGACACCAAGCCCATGTTGCAGTGGCCTGATCCATTGGGACGGAGGAATAGTTGGCATCATGATGCCTTTGGGGTAACCCCGAACAGTTTTTCCCATTCGGATGATTTCAGGTTTGCTAAATCTTCACGCATTTCTGCACCGGCCAGCATACCTTTTTGCACCGCAGGGCGTTCAATCAGGGTTCTGCGCCAACGCGCGACATTCGGATACGCGTCAATATCCACATTCTGACGCTCATAGGTGCGTGTCCATGGGAAAATAGCCATATCAGCGATGCTATAATCATCTGCGACAAAATCACGATCAGCAAGCCGGCGATCAAGCACACCATATAACCGATTGGCTTCGGTGCTGTATCGTTCCATGGCATAAGGCAGTTTTTCCGGCGCATAAAAATTGAAATGATGCGCCTGCCCTAACATCGGGCCAAAGCCACCCATCTGCCACATCAGCCATTCCATTGTTGTGATCCGCTGGCGAGGGTCTGATGATAGAAATTGACCTGTTTTTTCAGCTAGATAAAGCAAAATAGCCCCTGATTCAAACACCGTTTGTGGTTTGCCATCTGGGGTGTCAAAATCAATGATGGCTGGCATCCGGTTATTCGGGCTAAAGGCCAGAAATTCAGGTTTGAACTGATCGCCTTTACCAATATTGACAGACTTAATGGTGTAATCCAGCCCCATTTCTTCAAGCGCGATACTAATTTTATGACCATTTGGGGTAGGCCAGTAATAGAGTTCAATCATTTATGTTATTTCCTGTTTATTGTTGTTGAGACTTACCAAAAGAGGTTTTAGGCATACATCACGGATAGATACAAAACTAATCATAGATATAAGGATGAGTGGGTACCAATTTCAACCCCGGCCATTGCCGGATCAATTTGCAAGGTGGTTTTCGGAGCGTGGCTGGCAATTGCATCAGCATCAACAGGCTATGCTGGACGCGGCGGCGCAACAAAAACCCTGCCTCTTGCTTGCCCCGACTGGCGGCGGAAAAACCTTAGCTGGGTTTTTGCCTAGCCTGATTGCGCTTTGTGATGATGATCATCACGGGCTTCATACCCTTTATCTCTCCCCCCTAAAGGCGCTGGCAACAGATATTGAACGCAACCTTATGTTGCCCATCACGGAAATGGATTTGCCTATCAGGGCAGAGGTGCGAACAGGTGATACCAGCCCAGCTGATCGCCAACGCCAGAAAGATCATCCCCCTCAACTGCTCATGACGACACCGGAATCCCTAGCTCTGATGCTTGCATGGGATGAGGCCGACACCGTTTTTGGCACGCTTCATACGGTGATTATTGATGAACTGCACGCGTTTATTGGCACAAAGCGTGGCGATCAACTTGCCTTAGCTTTAGCGCGATTGCGGCGCTTTCAGCCAACATTGCGTGTGGTTGGCCTATCGGCAACCGTGGCTGATCCTATGCGGCTTTGCGGATGGCTGAACCCAACCCCCGATCAGGTGCAGATCATTCACGCTGACCCCGGCCCAGCGTCAGAAATCACGCTGTATGATAAACCGGATGCGATCCCATGGGCTGGCCATTCTGTTGTTTATGCGGTTACAGATATCTATCAGATGGTCTGTGAAAACAACAATACCCTGATCTTTGTTAATACCAGAGCGCAGGCAGAAATGTTGTTTCAGCAACTCTGGCGTATCAATGATGACAATCTGGCTATTGGCCTGCATCATGGGTCATTGTCCAAAGAACAACGCCAGCGCATCGAAGACCATATGGCGAGGGGGGCATTGCGCGCGGTGATTGCGACCTCTTCTCTTGATTTGGGCATTGACTGGGCGGATGTGGATTTGGTGATACAGGTCGGAGCCCCCAAAGGCACATCGCGTCTGGTTCAGCGCATTGGCCGATCAGGGCATCGTTATGATCAGGTTAGCCGCGCGGTTCTTATCCCTAGCAACCGGTTTGAGGTGCTGGAATGTCTTGCGGTCATGCATGATATTCACGCTGGGTTGCTTGATGATGCGCCAGATCATGATGGCGGTTTGGATGTTTTGGCGCAACATTTGGTTGGTCTTGCGATCCATGCCCCATTTGACGCCGATGAGGTGTTTAACGAAGTTCGGCAAGCGTGGCCATATCGGCACCTGCCGCGTGAAGATTTTGACGATACGCTGGTGTTTTTGACCACAGGCGGCTATGCGTTAAGAGCCTATGAAAAATTTCATAAACTCAAACCCGGCAAAGATGGGCGTTACCGTATTGCCAGCCGACAAGTCGCCTTACAATGGCGACTGAATGCCGGAACGATTGTGGAAACCCAAACCTTGAAAGTGGATTT
>JALRFL010000171.1 GCA_023259875.1 Alphaproteobacteria bacterium | reverse complement strand
AAGATATCACCAAGTTCAGTTATGAGCGTCTGAGGGATTTACGCGGCAGTGAAATCTCCATGATTTTTCAAGAGCCAATGACGGCTCTTAATCCGGTGATGTCCATAGGCGCCCAAATTGATGAGATTTTTCGCTATCATGTTGATATGTCAAAGGCCGAGCGCCAAAAGCGTGCGATTGAATTGCTTGATGATGTCAATCTTCCTAACCCAGAACAGATCATGCGCGCTTATCCGCATGAGCTGTCAGGAGGACAACGGCAACGGGCCATGATCGCCATGGCACTTGCACTGAAACCGCAAATTCTCATCGCCGATGAACCCACGACTGCCCTTGATGTAACGACTCAGGCACAAATCCTTAAATTAATGAAAGATATGCAAAAAGCTTATAATACCGGGGTCTTGTTCATCACCCATGATTTTGGTGTTGTGGCTGATATCGCTGATCGGGTTATGGTGATGCAACATGGGATTGTTGTGGAAAGTGGGCCAGTCAAGCAGGTGTTAAACAATCCTAAGCATCCCTATACAAAGGCGTTGATCAGCGCGGTGCCAAGCCTATCCCCTCGCAAAGCCAAAACCATATCGAAAGAAAAAGTGCTAGAGGTTCAAAATGTCTGCAAAACTTTTGGCGGCGGTCGGGGGCTTTTTGGATTTGGCCGGCCATCACGACAAGTCGAAGCCCTAAAAAATGTCACTCTTGATCTATATAATGGGGAAACCTTGGGTGTGGTGGGTGAAAGTGGTTCAGGTAAATCCACTTTGGCACGATGCATTATCCGTTTAATGGATACGGATTCCGGGGCAATTACGATTGAAGGCACCCAGATTAATACCCTGAAACGCAAAGCCATGCGCGCATGGCGAAACAAAATTCAGATGGTATTTCAGGACCCATTTGCTTCACTCAATCCTCGGATTAAAGTCGGTGATATCATTGCTCAAGGACCAATTACCCAAGGAATACCTCGTGAAGAAGCGATCAAAAGAGCGCGTGAGTTGATTTCGATTGTTGGTTTAGATGACAAATCGTTTGATCGTTATCCGCATGAGTTTTCTGGTGGTCAGCGTCAGCGCATCGGTATTGCCAGATCCTTGGCGCTCAAGCCAGAAATCTTGATTGCTGATGAACCGGTATCTGCCCTAGATGTTTCTATTCAATCACAAATCCTAGATCTGCTTGATGATATTCGTGAGCAGATGAAACTTTCAATGATATTCATCACCCATGATTTGCGTGTCGCGGCACAGGTATGTGACAGAATGGCCGTTATGCAATATGGGGAAGTGGTTGAAATAGGAAAGACCAAAGATATTTTTGCTAAACCTCAGCATCCCTATACCATTGATTTGTTATCCGCTGTTCCGGGAAAAGATTGGAAAACTAATCCCACATCAAAAAAGACCACCTCTAAAGCAAAATCCAAGTCGTAACGCATAAAGACATATTGATAATGTTAGGGCAGTTCATCCCATGTCTAACCCTTTAGGTACTATTGCTTCAATTTCACAGGCTTATGAAGAAGGCCGCTTGACGGTCAAAGAGGTGGTATCTGCTCATCTTGATCAAATCCACAAGCATGATGCGAAACTTGGCGCCTACCAATGCGTTTTTTCAGAAAACGCGATGCAGATGGCTGATGCTGCCGACAAGTCCATAAAGGTAGGATATCGCCTTGGCCCTATGCATGGCATCCCGTTTGCTTTGAAAGATATTTATCATCTTGAAGGAAC
>JALRFL010000095.1 GCA_023259875.1 Alphaproteobacteria bacterium | reverse complement strand
AGAGCCCACACAAGCTCATCAACGCTGGGACGCTCAGGCGACGCACCAAGGTCAGGCCACGCGAGGGGGGGCTTCTCGGACCCCACGGACCACCACTTTTTCCATTCAGCCTCAAGGGCGCGTCTGGCATCTTGTGCCAGAATCGCGTTGTCATCATTCTCACCCATCAAACCACCGCGGCCACCTTCGTAATGGACAATGCCGTTTCGCCTTTCGCGCAACCAAAACGCCTCTCGCCCATCACGCGCCTCGGCTATGCTGATGCCATCGGCTGTGCCAGCAGGGCCACTAGGCTCACGCAGGGCAACATCTAATACCGCCGCCGCCAGAATGATCACCGTTGCGGATTGCCCCTCTGTTGCCGCCACCAACAATTCCTGCCCTAATCGGTTCGCGTGTGGGCCTAGCCTGTCCAATTCTGCCTTGAGGGCGGCCAGTTTCATTCCCGTCATCCTTTAGCTGTCGGCATCATCCGGTTGGGTTAGCCGAACCAAGGGTTGATCCGCGGCAACGGTTTCGCCAGCCGTGGCAAGAATTTCACCTACCATGCCGCTCACATCGGCTTTCAACAGATTTTCCATCTTCATCGCCTCAATCACCGCGACATCATCGCCGGGATTGACCTGATCCCCGACTGACACCAGCATTTTGCTTAATAACCCCGGCATGGGGGCGCAAATCTCTGCCGCGCCACCACCTGCCCCAAGCTCTGGCATCAAGGCTTGATAGTGGCGAACGCGTTCAGGCAGAACATGCACCTCTATGCGGTGGGCGCCTGCCATGACCTCAACCCTCGCGGCATGATGACGGCATTGCATCACCACGGACTTGCCATTGATTGTGCCGGTGAACAATCGGGCATCACGATCTGGCCGCCCCTCAAAGGTCAGGCTTTGGCCGTCAATTTCCACCATCTGTTGATCACGATCCCAAATGGCTGTGGCTTCGCCTGCCGCATCGCTGACAAAGAATTGCCGCTCGGCCTTGGCCAAGGCTTCTGATCCACCTAGCCATGCCATTCTGTCCCCATATTGGGCGACCATCAGCACCGCTAGACCTCGCATCTCTAGCAAGAGCGCAGCATCATCAGGGGCGCTGGCGGTATAGCCATCGGGGTATTCATCCGCGATAAACCCCGTGGTAAAATCCCCTTTGCGAAAGGCTGGATGATCGGTGACATGGCGCAGAAATTGGCGGTTATGAGCCAAGCCTTCGATCACATAATGATCCAGCCCCTGTGCCAGTTTCTGTAACGCCGCATCACGGGTTTTGCCATAACCAATCAGCTTGGCGATCATAGGGTCATAATAGATCGAAATCTCACCCGCCTCATGGACGCCGCTATCAACCCTTATGCCATCACCCTGCGGTTCCCGATAACGGGTGAGCTTGCCAATGGCCGGTAAAAATCCACGTGACGGGTCCTCGGCATAAAGCCGCACCTCAACCGCCCAGCCTTTGGGGGTGATGTCAGCTTGCTTGAGCGGCAAGTCTTCACCTGCCGCGATGCGGATCATCCATTCCACCAAATCAATATCATAAACCAGTTCGGTTACCGGGTGTTCCACCTGAAGGCGTGTGTTCATTTCTAGGAAATAGAAATCTTCATCTGCCCCAACAATAAACTCAACCGTGCCAGCCGACTGATAGCCGACGGCTTTTGCCAGATCAACAGCCTGTTGTCCCATAGCGGCACGAGTTTTATCACTGATAAAAGGGCTTGGCGCCTCTTCAAAGACTTTCTGATGCCGTCTTTGAAGCGAACATTCTCTTTCCCCTAAATAGACCACATGGCCGTGGCTATCGCCCAACACTTGAATCTCAATATGGCGTGGGCGAGTGACAAACTTTTCAATAAACACCCGATCATCACCAAAAGATGCCCTTGCCTCATTCTGGGCTTGGGGCATGGCCTCACGCAATTCGCGGTCATCATGGGCAATCCGCATCCCTTTGCCGCCACCGCCAGCAGACGCCTTGATCATAACCGGATAGCCGATTTCCTTAGCGGCCTTGCTAGCGATATCAATATCACTCACCGCACCTTCGGTTCCGGGGACAACAGAAACCCCTGCCTTTACCGCCAACGTTTTTGAGGTGATTTTATCCCCCATTAACTTAATGGCTTTTGCCCCCGGGCCAATAAACACCAGACCAGCCTTTTCAACCGCCTCAACAAACTCTGC
>JALRFL010000240.1 GCA_023259875.1 Alphaproteobacteria bacterium | reverse complement strand
GTGCAAGCGGTTGTCGCGGATTGTATGGCTCAAGGTGTGGTGATCGGTGCAACCAACCGATCCTTACCAGGATTTAACAACACCTTATGTTTTAGCCCGGCTCTTATCGCCACCAAAGACGATATTAATCAGATCACTGATGCGGTTGATCAAGCGCTCGGCCGCGTCTTTGGCAACTAAACACTATTTTCAGAAAGCCAGTGAGAGGACGATCGTCTTTTGCGCTGGCTTTCTTTTATGCTTTGAAAGTTCATGACCCAACCACAGCCCACCTCTTTTCTAAGTGATCATGCTCCGCAATGCCCAGATTGGCTTATTGAGAAGGCAAAAGATGCTAACGGTAAGGAGTTTGTTGTTGGCGTTGTTGGTGCGAATTCGCTGGTCGCGATGGAAACCGCGATGCAGGCGCATCATGCCAAACTTGCCACCCCGCATCTGATTGGCGATGCCCAGATCATCACTCAGCACGCCTCATCACTAGGCTGGGATATCAGCGGCATTGCTATCACCGCGGCGGCGGACGAAACCGAAATCGTCCATAAAGCCGCGCAACTGGCACGCGATGGTCATATTCACGCGCTCTTAAAAGGCCATGTTCACACGGATCAATTTATGGCAGGTATCCTAAAGCGCGATAACGGTATCCGTGGGGATCAACGGTTGGTGCATATCTTTGCTTTGTTTCCACCTGACCATGGCAAGCCGTTGTTAATCTCCGATGCGGCAGTGAATGTTGAACCTGATCTGCCGACGCGGCAGACGATGTTATCAGAAATGGCACGCTTGGCGCGTATGCTTGGCCAGAATCGTCCACGCCTTGCTATTATTTCAGCAACAGAAACGCCTATTCCATCCGTGCCTTCTTCTATGGCGGCACGCGAATTGGCTGAATGGGGTCAGGCCAATTTGCCTTGGGCTGATATCTCTGGCCCCCTTTCGCTTGATCTTGCCCTTAGCCCTGATGCGGTTGCTATCAAGGGTTTATCTGATGATCCGGTGGCAGGTTATGCGGACGGGCTTCTGATGCCGGAATTAACCTCAGGCAATGTGTTATTCAAATCCTTGGTATGGTTCAAAGGTGCTTGCGCGGCAGGTGTCGTGACCGGGGGGAAAGTCCCGATCATGTTAACCAGTCGGGCAGACCCCCCTGCCGCCAGAATCGCTTCGGTTGCACTTGCCGGGCAAATATATTTTAATAGGGGTGAAAGTATTGGAAGTTAAATTATGCCTGATGACAAAAATCTGAATTTATCACCTAAATCCGCTGACCGTATTGCAAAAACCACTTGTTACATGTGTGCTTGCCGTTGTGGGATCAATGTCCATATGAAGGGCGATGAAATCCGCTATATTGAGGGCAATCGCGATCATCCGGTCAATAATGGCGTGCTTTGTGCCAAAGGGTCTGCTGGTATTATGCAGCATCTGTCCCCTGCCCGATTAACGGCGCCACTGAAACGGGTTGGCAAACGAGGCGAAGGCAAGTTTGAAAAGATATCATGGGAAGAAGCTATGGAAATGGCAACCTCATGGCTGAAACCTATTCGTGAAACCGATCCGCGTAAACTCGCTTTTTTTACTGGCCGTGATCAGAGCCAAGCTCTCACCGGTTGGTGGGCACAACAATTTGGCACACCTAATTTTGCCGCCCATGGTGGGTTTTGTTCTGTCAATATGGCCGCAGCTGGCATTTATACTATTGGCGGTGCATTTTGGGAATTTGGCTCACCTGACTGGGAGAAAACGGAACTGTTCCTGCTCTTTGGTGTTGCCGAAGACCATGATTCCAATCCTATTAAAATTGGTTTGGGCAAGCTGAAAGATCGCGGTATCCGCACCGTATCTATCAATCCCGTTCAGACCGGATATTCTGCGGTGGCGGATGATTGGATTGGTATTACCCCCGGTACTGACGGGCTATTTATTCTGTCCTTGATTCATGTCTTGATGAAAACAGGGCAAATTGATTTGGATTACCTGATCCGCTATACCAATGCGCCTTGGCTGGTCATTCGCCGGCCGGGGTCAGCCGATGATGGTCTGTTCTGGCGTGATGAACATGGTCAACCGCAAGTGCTTGATCACAAAACCGGCAAACCGGTATCGGCGGAAACCGCTGGTATTCGCCCTCAACTCAAGGGGGAAATTGCCCTGCCTGATGGCGGTGTGGCAACGCCAGCCTTTATGCTGATGGCCGAAGACTGGCTCAATGATCAGCATAGCCCAGAGGTGACCGAAGAAAAAACAGGTGTTCCCGCAAACCGCGTTTATGCCTTGGCTGACGCTATTGCCGAGGCCGCGTTCAAACGCGAAGTGGTGATTGATCAGCCTTGGGTAGATTGGAAAGGCGAACATCATGACAAAATGATTGGCCGGCCTGTGGCAATGCACGCAATGCGCGGAATATCGGCACATTCCAATGGTTTCCAAACCTGTCGAGCGCTCCATATTCTGCAAATTTTAATCGGCAGCGTGGAAACCCCCGGCGGTTTCCGCTTTAAGCCGCCTTATCCCAAACCTGCGGCTATCCACCCACGTCCTGCAGGCAAGCCTGATCAGGTAAAGCCATCAACGCCTCTGCCCGGCGCCCCTCTTGGCTATCCCATGTCACCAGATGATCTTTTGGTGGATGACAAGGGTAAGCCCGTTCGCATTGATAGTGGTGGTGATTGCACTGTCGTTGATAACCAGGCCAGACAAATCGG
>JALRFL010000173.1 GCA_023259875.1 Alphaproteobacteria bacterium | reverse complement strand
TTTTGCAATCACTTTATTGTCAATACTGAATTTAACACCAAAAAGTCTTTCTCCATTGGAATCATTGTCTTCAAAAGTATCGAAATGAAATATCTTTTTCTCTTTTTGACACCATTCTATAAGTAAACTCTTATAACTGATAATTTTTCCTTCCAATTTTGAAATATCCACATAAGGAATAATCACTCGTTTTTCAATAAATTTTTCACAATAGTTGTACCCTTGATCTAAATATATTGCCCCTACCAATGCTTCAAAAAGGTTTCCGTGAATGTTTTCCCCAAAATGTTGAGAAGGAACTTTACTGTCTAAGAATTGTAACAAATTTAAATCTCTTCCGAGTTCGTTTAAATGCTCTCGACTTACAATTTTCGAACGCATTTTTGTCAAATAGCCCTCATCTCCGGAAGGAGAAATATTGTATAAAAATGCTGCAATTATTGAACTTAACATGGAATCTCCAAGAAACTCTAGTCGTTCATAGTTCATCGGATTACCATCAATATCGGTTTTACTTGAGGATCTATGAATAAACGCTTTTTTGTAAAAGTCCAATTCTATTGGGGGAAAACCTATTATTTTTTGAATATCAGCAAAAAAAATCCCGTCTTCTTTAGATCGGGATTTTTGAAATATTTTTTTGATAATATTCATGTAAGAAATTATAGTTCTAATTTTTTCACCAATACACATGCATTGTGACCACCAAAACCAAAGGTGTTACTCATCAATACTTTTACGTCTCTTTTTTGAGCTTTATTAAAAGTGAAATTTAATTTTTGATCGATTCCTTCATCATCAGTAAAATGATTAATTGTAGGAGGAACAATTCCGTATTTAATTGAAAGTATAGAAGAAATTGTTTCTACAGCACCGGCTGCACCAAGCAAATGTCCTGTCATTGATTTTGTAGAATTCAAATTCATAGTATAGGCGTGATCGCCAAATACATGAAGAATTGCTTTACTTTCAGCAATATCTCTATAAGAACCCAAACGGATATTGCGGCTTGGCTGGATGCGGCGTTAGTTTTTAAGCGGTGAGATTGCGGTTTTGGTGATAATTCCCTTTTTGGCGGCTTTTCGGCTTGACCTGTCGCACTTGAACCGCTAGATACACCTAATTGCATGAAGAAAGGCTAGGGCGATGAAGGTTGTCAGCTCACTGAAAACACTAAAATCACGCGACCGCAACTGTCAGGTTGTGCGCCGTCGCGGCCGTTTATATGTGATCAATAAGAAAAACCCACGCTTTAAGGCGCGCCAAGGGTAATCGCCTATAGCAATTTGGCCATGGGCAACCGCCGCATAAGCCATTGACTTTGATCAATACATATAAATACATTGCACAAAGCCCGGCCTAGCCGGGCTTAAGCTTTTGCTAATCCGTTGCTAATCCGTTCCGGCCTTATCCCAGATTAAAGAAATCATTGCC
Organism: Alphaproteobacteria bacterium; assembly: GCA_023259875.1. Classification (GTDB taxonomy): domain Bacteria; phylum Pseudomonadota; class Alphaproteobacteria; order Puniceispirillales; family UBA1172; genus UBA12202. The sequence continues at coordinate 3,487 of JALRFL010000173.1, read as the reverse complement.
TTTATCATCAATGATGATGAAGGCGGGGAAGTTTTCAACCTCAATGCGCCAGACTGCTTCCATACCAAGTTCGGGATATTCCAGCACCTCAACCTTGCGGATAGCGTCCAGCGCAAGTTTCGCTGCCGCACCGCCGATTGAGCCCAGATAGAAACCGCCATATTCTTTACAGGCCTCACGAACCTCGCGCCCACGATTGCCCTTGGCAAGCATCACCATTGATCCGCCTGCCGCCTGCATTTGCCGGACATAACTGTCCATGCGTCCAGCCGTGGTGGGGCCGAAACTGCCTGAGGCTAAGCCCTCTGGGGTTTTGGCAGGGCCAGCGTAATAAACGGGATGATTCTTAAAATAATCAGGCAAGCTGCCCTCATTTTCGAGCCTTTCCAGCAATTTGGCATGGGCGCTATCACGGGCAACGATCAGCGTTCCGGTCAGTTTAAGCCGCGTTTTAACAGGATATTGGCTCAAAAGTACCCTGATCTGATCCATGGGTTGATTTAGATCAACGGCAACAGCGTCGTCTTCTGCCATCTCAACTTCGGGCAAAAAGCGTGAGGGGTCGTGTTCAAGTTTTTCTAAGAAAAGCCCCTCAGGGGTGATCTTTGCCATGGCTTGCCGATCCGCTGAACAAGACACGCCAATCCCAATCGGACATGATGCCCCATGCCTAGGCAAACGAATCACCCGCACATCATGACAGAAATACTTGCCGCCAAACTGTGCCCCAATGCCTAATTCGCGGGTGATCCCAAGGATAATCTCTTCCCATTCGCGATCACGATAGGCGGCGCCAAGCCCGTCTCCTTTTTCTGGCAGATGATCAAGGCCGCGTGTTGAGGCCGCTTTTACCGTTTTGAGGTTGGCTTCTGCTGAGGTGCCGCCGATAACAATGGCAAGGTGATAAGGTGGACAAGCCGCCGTCCCAAGCGTACGCAAAGTTTCGTCAATAAACTGAGTCAGGCTTTCGGGGTTGAGGACAGCCTTGGTCTTTTGAAACAAAAAGGTTTTGTTGGCTGAACCGCCACCTTTTTGGATAAAATCAAAATGATATTCCATGCCCTTGCCAGCATAGAGATCAATCTGAGCCGGCAGGTTTGTGGCGGTATTCACTTCATCAAACATGGTCAGAGGCGCGACTTGGGAATAGCGCAAATTGCTGGTCTGATAAACTTGCCAGACCCCACGCGCCAAAGCCTCACCATCATCGCCATCTACCAACACCCGATCACCCCTAACGCCGCTAATAATGGCAGTTCCTGTATCTTGGCACATAGGCAACACCTGATCTGCGGCAACCACCGCATTTTTCAGCATCTCAAGCGCGACAAAATGATCATTATGTGACGCATCGGAATCATCCAGAATGGCGCGGAGCTGACCTAGATGCGAGGCGCGTAAGAAGTGCGAGATTTCCTTAAATGCGCGTTCAGATAAAACACTTAACGCCTCTGGTGCGACTTTGAGGAATTGTTCACCATCCATGGAAACAACTTTGACATAATCAGAGGTCAGGTGAACCCATTCGCAATCAGGACGGGTTTTTGGCAAAATAGGGCTGTATTTGAAATCTGTCATCACTCTTGATCTCTGGCTTGGTCTTAGTTCTTTTTTCTAAAGGTATCTAAAGACACCACATCAGCGCTGCCCTTTGGCAGTGGTTCATCCGTGGTGTCCATTTCATCCTCTGGCAAATCACTATCGTCATCATCACCATCACCTAACATGGAAAATTGCAGGCCAAAGCCAACCGAGGGATCATTAAACTCCGTGATTGCCGCAAACGGAATGTGCAAATGCTCTTTCTGGCCACCAAATGATAGGGTGATTTCAAAATGCTCTTGTTCAACCAACAAATCCCAGAACTGATGCTGAATGATGATCGTCATCTTTTCGGGGTGACTTTCACGCAAGCGATCAGGTATCGTCACATCATCGTGATCAGTTAAAAAAGTGATAAAAAAATGGCATTCACCGGGCAAACCGCTTTTTTGAGCTATGGCCAGTGCAGATCTGACCACATCCTTGAGCGCGTTTTCCACCAATTGCTCATAATTTATCTGTGGCTTTATGCCGTCAGACCCGTTCATTTGCTCCCCCCAATTCCGTCAACCTAACCCAGCGGTAACGCACAGCTAAGATAAACTGAACCCCATTATAATCTTAAGTTGCGGTTATGTTCAAATAAGGAATTTCAGATTCTGATGGTTGGGGCTTAACAAGCGAAAAAGAAAGATGAAATGATAAAAAAACGGCAGGGGAAAACCCCTGCCGCTGGCTTATTCTGTTGCCAGGTCAAACCAACCCCGCCGCCAGGGCTCAACCTAACGGACTTTTAAGCGTGGTTTTTGTAACTGCTAAGCAGCAACAGCAACCGGAGCATAGTTGTCGTTTGCAACTACTGTTTTGGCCCGATATCGGTGGTACCATGCCGAGCGAAGACTTTGCCTTTACTACATGCGTCGATCCTGGCTCGCCCCCATAGACCGAAATCGTTTAAGATGTTCAGGTGAGTATGGTGGAGGCGCCGGGCACTGCCCCCGGGTCCGCTCTGCCTATTTCGCAACGCGTTTATCGCTATAGCTGTTGCCAGCCCTTTATATATAATCGCTTTCACGCGCCTTGCCAAGTAGCACAATGCCAAGTAGCGCATTGCCAAGATGGATATCGCGCCCTAACATAAAGACTGGTATTCTCTGTTGTAGGTTACAACACAACAAAACGCTTGGCATGGGGGCTGATATGCAGGCCTATCTGGATTTGTTGCGTCATGTCATGATGCATGGAAATCGTAAAGATGATCGCACGGGGACTGGCACATTGTCGGTTTTTGGCTGGCAAAGTCGATATCGACTTGATGATGGCTTCCCATTGGTGACAACTAAGAAAATTCACCTGAAATCCGTTATTCATGAACTGATCTGGTTTATCCGTGGCGATACCAATATTGGCTATCTTAAGGATCATGGCGTCAGCATTTGGGATGAATGGGCGGATGAAAATGGTGATCTTGGGCCCGTCTATGGGCGCCAGTGGCGGCGTTGGCAAACCCCTGATGGCGGTACAATTGATCAGTTATCCGATGTTGTTGATCTGATCAAAACCAATCCCAATTCGCGTCGGATGTTGGTGACGGCATGGAATCCTGCCGATATTGGTCAGATGGCTTTGCCGCCATGCCATTCGTTGTTTCAATTCTATGTGGCTGATGGGCGGCTGTCTTGCCAGCTGTATCAGCGCAGCGCAGATATTTTTCTGGGCGTGCCCTTTAATATTGCCAGCTATGCGTTGTTAACACATATGATCGCTCATGTCGCAGGCTTGGGCGTTGGCGATTTTGTGCATACGATGGGGGATGCTCATCTCTATCTCAATCATCTTGATCAAGCTGAACAACAATTAGCTAGAAACCTTAGACCCTTGCCTAAGCTTAATTTCATCAATCCGCCTGATCGGCTTGAAGATTTTACCGCTGATCACATTGCTT
>JALRFL010000164.1 GCA_023259875.1 Alphaproteobacteria bacterium | reverse complement strand
TGCCCTTAACGGAAAAATGAGCCGTGAGACCCGCAAAGCGGTGATCACCGCCGCGAGGGAATGTGGCATTGAGTTTCTTGCCATTGGAACGATTGATATCGGTTTGCCCGAATATGCTACATCCGAAGGGTATCGTGTTTCTGCCTCGGTTAACGGGATTGTCATTGATATCCGCAAGCGTTTACCACGCGATGTTGCCGCGTTTGGCCCGATTCAGGCTAATGATGGTGGCATTGATGATATGACGGCCATTCGCAATGCCTTGATCAATTCTGGCGAAAAAACAGCAAAAGAAATCGTTGCTGTTCTTGACGCCAAGGGCATTCGTTAATTTCATTTTGAGGATGAGTTCATGAGCGTGATGACAAGTTCACCCAGGCATAACCCAAGGCCTATGATAGTTTTGCGATGGCTAATGATCCTGACGCTTGTCATGATGATAGCCAGCGTGAACCTGATCAAGCCGGCCTCCGCTAAGGTCACTCTGGTTGAGGTCACTGCCGAAGGGTTAGGTATGACCCAAAGAGACGCCATTATGGATGCTCTGAAAACCGCCATTGGTCAGGTCAATGGGATATCTGTGTCTTCTCAAGTGATTTCCAGAATGTCGAGTCAAGTTGTGGACACAGATACGGGAAGCCAATTTATGTCCTCAACCGATTTTATTGAGGATATTTCAACCGCCACTGATGGCCATGTGGACAGCTTTGCTATTATCTCTTCTCGAACACGGCCTGATTTCAACAACGCCATTGAAGTGATCCTAAAGGTCAATGTTGCCAAGTTTGCTGTCTCACCACAACTCAACCGGTTGCGGCTTGCGGTCATTGCGCCTCATCTTGATCCGGCGATTGCAAACCGCGCTGATGCCCCGGGATTTGCCAGCGACCTGCGGCGTGAGGTGGAAGACTATCTGACCCAGACACGGCGCTTTGCTATGATTGATCGTGCAATGATGTCTGATACCCAAGCGGAATTGAACTTGATCGCCACGGCTGGCATGGCAACGCGCGAAGGTGTTCGCCTTGGTCAAAGGGTGGGAAGCGATTATTTGGTCATCCTCAGCATCCATGATCTTGGCCGGATAACGAAGCAACGGCAAATCCTAGGCACAACGAATATCCTTAAAGAGGTGCGTGATGAAACGGAATTATCTGTTCGCATTATTGATGTTGCGACCTCACAGATTAAGTTTGCCTCAACCCAAAGGTATTCTGTTGACCCCGCCCAAGACGCCCTAGACAGCTACGCCGCCTTTCGGCTTGGTGAGATGATCGCTAATGCGATTTATCCTGCCCAAGTGGTGGCGGTTGATGGCGCAAGCTTGACCATCGGTCAGGGCGGCATCACCATGACGCGTGGCACAGAATATCATCTGGTGGCGCTTGGTGAACGCCTTGCTGATCCTTATAGCGGCGAGAGCATTGGGCGAAAGGAAACCATTATTGGCCGCGCGCGTATCACAAGCGTTCAGTCCAAACAGGCAACAGCCGAAGTGCTTATGCTTGAGCCATCAGGCCGAAATTTTCTAAAGCCTGGCCAAACCATATTGCGACCGATCTATCCTGATCCTTTGGCAGAGGCAAGCCAGACGCAACAAGAAATGGAAGCGGCCAAATCCAAAATTGAAACCCAAAAGCAGAATTTCTTTGAGGAGTAATCGTATTATGTTTTCACCCGTTTACCGTATCACAGCTGGCGTATCGGCTTTCGTGTTTTTGATGGGCGCGGCACCATCCTTTGCACAACAACTTGATCTCAACGATTTCCTTGCCCCTGTTCAGGGCGGCAGCACCGCTGTTAATGGCCCCATTGATGATGGTGAGACTGTCCACGCCAAAACCATGCAGGATGGGATGAATTATGCGCACCAGATGCTGAATGATCAGGACGAAGATGGCATCAGGGTGGTATCCACCGCATCAGGCATAGGGACGATATCCCGTGCCAGTGCCAATTATTCTGTTTATGCGAATCCTAATGCCACTTTGCTGTCAAAACGCACCGCTTATGCGGAGGCATATATGGCCGCAAAAAAGCAACTGATTGCCAATCTCAATCCTATTCAAAACACCTGTAACACTGTGCTGGAAAGTGATCTGGTTGCCCTTGATACAGGCATGGATAGCGCCGCGAATGTTAATCGCAAAAGCTCAGATATTTGCGGAGAAGCGGTGTCGGGCATGCTGGCAGCTTATGTGGTTTACGATGTTAATGATGATACCGATAACCGCGAGGTGTCCATCTCAATTGCGACCAGCACAAAAACTCGTAACGCCTTTCTGCGATTGAATCCGGCGATCATCCGAAGCACAGACCCTAACGCGGCCTTTGCCTATGTGATGAATGAAATCACCAACTATGCCACACCGCCCATGGGGGCAAAACTGATCACTCATCCTGAAACCGGTGAGCAAATTGTGATTGGTTTTGGCAGTTCAATCATTCGCCAGAATAACAATTCTACGGTTGCCAAAAAGCTTAAAAAAATGTCTCGTGACCAGTCTGGAATTCGGGCTCGTAACGCCCTGGTCGCCTTCCTTCGCGGAGATGATTTGTATTGGCGTGGCGGATTTGATGAAAATCAAATTGAGTCCACCGAACAATTTGTTATCCCTGTGGATGAGCAAGGAAATGTCGGTGATCCCCAGATACTCAATCAGGATCGGGATATCTTTTTTAACACCATCTCAATGAGCGACAGTTATGAGGCGGTGACCAGTGGTCAAGTACCAGAAGGGGTTCAGACCAAAAGCTTTGAATCCGCTGATGGCAATTGGTATTTTAGCGTCGCTGTGTTTTCTCAATCCGCACGGGCGATGGCTCAAAACACGGCTCAAGAAAACAACGCCGCCGTTAATGCCATTGATGCCACCCCAACCCCTCTGATCACGCCCCAGCCAAGCAACAGCAGTGGGATGATCATGGAAGGTGGGGTGCTAGAAAATGGCGCAAACCCACAAGGGCCCAGTGGGCAGGTATCTAATAGCAACGATTTTTAACATCAGACGAGAAAGCCCCTGATGATGAAAGCCCTTTGGCAAAAGGCTTATCTCTTGCTGATCCTGATAGGGGGGATGATATTTCCCCCCTATCAGGCGGTGGCAGAAGAAACGCCAGATATGGCAATGGTGATAGCAAATATGATCGCTGGCCATGAGGGTTTATCGGAATTATTTTCTGATGCTGAAGTCAATACCACAGGCACAAATAAAGCCTCTGTCTTTGCTAGCAATGGCCCCACGCGATATGCATTGGTTGTCATTCCGTTGCGCAATGAGGTTAAGGCAAAAGAGGTCTCTGAACCGTTTTGCCGATCGCGTTTAATGACCCCCGAAGCCGACGCTATCACCGCAAATCTTTATGCAAAAACAGATGATGACATGGTGATTAGCACGCTGATGAAGTTATGGCAAAGTCAAGGTGCACTCAACAGCTCGGAGGCCACCACCTCAATTTTTGATAAAGACGGATACGCCATGACGCTTTGCAAGGTTGACAATAGCGGCGTGACCACAGGCTTTGTTGAGGTGGATGCTGATTTACTCGATCAAGCAGAGATGATGATTGCTCGCCGCCTTTATGATGGTGGTGACGCTGATCTTTTGCAACAACGCATGGAAGATTTTTATTCTGAAACTCAGCGGCCTGATGCCGGCGCTTATCTTGCCCTTGCCTTTTGGTTAAAGGGTGAATATGAGGCCGGTTTTGCCATTGATGAGACATTGGACGCATCCAACATATCTGATACATGGCTTAAACAACAATATGATATGCGTTTTGATGAAGCGGTTGAAACATACTTTAACGCCGCGCTCAAGGACTCCCAATCCGATAATTAATATATTTGGGACAGGGTTGACCTTAACCCTATTAATTATATTTCTATAATTAAGAATTATATACTTTTGAGGATGATCATGACTATTCGATTGCTTGGAATTAGCGTTATCAGCGCTATGACTTTAGGCGCTTCTGCCGCCAACGCCGATATCTCATTTGCCAGTGGCACCTATCTTGACCATATCAGCCAACAAAATCATTTTCTGTCTTCTGGCATTTTGCCAGTTTCCAACAGCGCAAGTGCCATTGCAAATAGTAGCAAAAGAATTAACTTTATTTGTAGCGTCAAAAAATTAGATATTTATAAAAAGCTTCAGAAACCGAATTTGAAAAAATTGGAAAAAAGCTTTGGTATGTCGGTTAGCCAGATCGAAGCCATGTTAGAGCAACCGGGTGGGTCTGGTCTTCCTTACCTGCCAAATCTGGATATTATCAAACTCGGTTTTGACAGCCCTCAAATCAGTGAATTGTTTGAAAACTTTATCACCAATCCGAATGTTAATGATCTGGCGGTGTTGCTGGCCACATCAGAAAAAAGTTCATTCGGTAAAGAATCGCAAATGATTTCTGCTGACGCCATGTTCGCTTATGGCCTGTTGCATTTGCATTATGCCAGGGTTGGCGGCAATGCTCAACTTGGCGAGAAACTCATAAAAGAAGCGGCTAAGAAAAATCAATATGGCGCCCGCTATATTGAAGGCATGCGGTGGTATTACGGCTATGGCCGCAACCCCAATCTGACTAATGCCGCGACATGGATGCGTCCTAGCTATGAGATTGCTGAAAAAAAGAAAGATGTGTTTTCTGATATCGTGGTGAATACGTTTTATGAAATTGTCTTTCATCCCAGTTATCCGCAACGCGATTTATATGTTGAGCTGATGGCTAACGCCCAACAAATGCGCGCTGAACTTACCCAACAGATGAGCAGCAATAATGTGCCCTCAACAGCCATGATGTTCAGACAACAAACAACCGATCTTTTAATTCGGCGCGCGGAACTTCTGATTGAATTAGGGGAAATTCTCAACATGGGCGATAGGGTCGAAGCGTATCGCCTTACCGTCCAAGACATGGTCAACAAATCCAATATGGACACTGTTTTGAATGAATTGATGGTCGTCAGTGATGCGTTCCAGCAAGAAACAAAAATCGAGTTGGCCAAGTTCAACCAAATGGAAGGTGACGGACTTCAGAAGCTTCAGGCGCTTCACAATAAGAATGTCGAGTTCGCGGCCGATACCCATAGCCTGCTATTTCAATATTCTACTGTCACCCTATTGGTCTTTATGAATTCTGACTCCGGGGCAGAGCAAATTCTTAATGCCGATACCTTACAGCTCATGGATGTTGTTGGCACAATGCGAAGCAAAGCCTGTCAGGTTTATAACGGTATCAATACCTATGCCGAAAACACCAATTTTGAAATCAAAGAAGTTGAAGTCGAAGTGGTGGAAGGCCTGCAATCCCGAAAGAAAAAATAAGGGATACAAAATGTATTGCCATCTGCGGTGCGGGTTTTGGGGAATCACGACCCCATCGCAAATGGCAAATGTTCAATAACCGCGTTATGCTCATTTTCGAATAATTGTTTATCTTCTGATGACGCTTGCAAGAATGTGTTCTCGCCATCTTGTTTTAGCTCAAACCCTTCATAGAGCGCCTCGCGGCTGCTGGGGTCTGCAAAGGCTTCAAAAATCTTATAAAGCAATTCTTCATGAAGCAAATAAACACTGGCCTCTCTTTGGACGAAATATCCTGTGGATGGAATTTCAAATTGCTGTTTTTCGGCATAATAACTCTGCTGAAATAGCATCTGTCCTGAGTTTACATTTTTAATGCTAACCTTAAGCGACAACACCAATGTGACAATGCGGCGTTGGTTGGTATAAGGCTTTTCTTGAAAATTCCAGCCATCCAATTCCACTTCAATTCCCATTTCTGGATCGGGTAAAGGCAAGGTCGTGTTGAGGGCAGAATTGCCATCCACGGCCACAATCCGCATATCTTTGACAAGATCAAGATTAAGGGTCTTCGTTTTGTTAAAAGGAATAACAGGAACATTGAGATTAGAAGAAAAATTAATGCCTGCCATATGGCCAATCTGATTCAAAAAGCGCGGCATATCCATATTTAACGCCTTTGCCTCGTTATCAGCCATAGCTTTTGTAGAAACCTGTGTTACCTGAAACCTCTTACCCCCATATTTATTGGCATAAGGATAACGCGCGACCTTAGTGACCAAATGTTGGGCAATGCTGTCTTGGCGGTTTTGATTAGTGATCAGATCAAAATAGATGCTAGGCAAAACATCTAAATTAGGCTTTCCGGTTTTGCTGTCAAAATAGCGTCCCATAATGCCAAAATTAGCGATGATTTCTCGCTTTCTGACATTGTAAATCATATTGTAGCCAACAAGCCTATTGATATAGCGCGTTTTCTGTAAATCCGGAAAATACACCGCCGCTAAATCTTGCTCTGCCACAAACACGGTGGCCATCCCCAAATCCGTTTCAATATCTGAGGCTTGGTCAGCTAAGGGGGCAAGGTCAATATTAGTCTTTGACCAGTCCATCTGCCGGATCAGGTGAACGAGCAGGCCGTTTATGGTTTTGTTATTAGCGTCACGCATCTGCATGGCGGCGCGCAAATTGGGCAGATTTGCGGTTTCGTCTTGATAGATGCCGCCCCAGGTCACCGGTTGGCGCAACTTTGCTTGCGCCAGCGAGATCCCATGATAAGGCAAAAGGCCTGATGCCAGGCCTGCGCCAAACCCACTCATGAAACGCCGTCTTTTCATCATATCAATCCTATGGGTTCGCATGATCAGACGAGTCTGGCAGAAACGCCGACCCTATCAGCACCGCCAAATAAATCATCGCAACGGTGAATGACCCAGCCTCAAGCCCAAGCCGAACGAAAAACCGATCAATCTCATCCCCAGCAAAAATCATCACAATATCTACAGGCACCGCCAGCAAATTATAAATAAAGCCCAGCACCACATCGACAACATAGATAAGCAAATTGAGAAGCGCATCTAAAGTGGCCGATCCCGTGGAAAACAGATAGCCCGAATCCAATAACAGAGCCAAAACGATCCAAGTCGAGGTAATACCATTGTCACGCAGGATCATACTTTGATAAATATGAAGCCCTAAGCACAGTAACCATACCATGGTTTTTATTGGCATCTGATGTTCTTTCACTGAATTATATTTTATAAATCTAATTTATATTTTTATTAATATAAGACAAGGTGATGATCGCAGCTTATTGCGTCTGAACCATTAAACCGCCGAAGACATCACCGAATCACTCAGGATATAAGCGATAAACTCCCTGCTGATCAGAACCATCCCCGATATTAAAATAAGCCAAAAGATAATCAGCAAAAATTGCTCATCATTGACACGCCGAAAAAGGGCTAGCCCTAACTGCACACCGAGAAAGGTAAAAGGAAAGGCGATAGCCGAAGCGATCAACACAGCTGGCGTCACCATACCAGCCATGAGATAAAGGACAAAAACAACCCCCAGTATCAGCATATTAAAGGCTTGTAAAATGGCGCGCCGATCTTGCTTTTTCCAATCATAAAGCGAGGTCCACATAGACGGTAAGGCACCGGACAACCCCCCAATGCCGCCAAGAATCCCAGCAATAAATCCAATCCCAATATCCACCATAGGAAAGGATTGAGGCAATTTCACCGCTTGCCGGCGAAGCACAGAAAATCCGCCAAACAATACCATCAAAACACCAATAATCAGTTTCAGAATCAAGAGATTAATCAACGCTAAACTGTATATGCCTAGAGGAATGCCAAGCAAAGCAGGTACGGAAAACCGCGCCAGTCGGCGAGGACGAATATAGTTTCTAATTTCATAGAGGCCTTGAAAACCGCCCAGTAAAGACATGATCACAACGACGGTTACTGCCTCTTGAGGCGGTAGAACAATGAGCCACCAGCCTAAGGAAAAAAGCGCTGTGCCAAACCCAGCAAGACCACTGATGAAACCGCCTGTTAACGCGCCGACAGCAAGAACAAAAACCGCATAAGCACTCAACTTGATATACCCCAACCTTTATACGGAAAACACATAGACCCGCCCAACACCTAGCCAACTAGGCCATCAAAGAAAATATCAGTCATCTAAAAAGACATCTTTATAACGTTCGCGCAGAATATTTTTCTGAACTTTCCCCATAGTGTTGCGCGGCAATTCATCTATTAGGATCAGCTTTCGCGGCTGTTTGAACCGCGCTAACGCGGATGCGGCCGTGGCCGCGATATGATCCAGATCAGGGGTCTGTCCGGGAACAGCGACAATAACGCCCAGCACCGTTTCCCCCAAATCTGGATGAGGAACACCCAATACCGCGCTTTCCAAAACCCCCGGCTGATCATCTAGGATGAGTTCAATCTCCTTAGGGTAAATGTTATAGCCCCCTGAAATAATCAGGTCTTTATTTCGCCCGACAATATGCAAATAACCATCAGCATCTATTCGCCCCAAATCCCCGGTGATAAAAAATCCATCTGGCCGCAATTCGGTGGCAGTTTTTTCAGGCATTTGCCAATACCCCTTAAAGACATTAGGGCCACGCAATTCAATTTGCCCGACCTCGCCTTGAGGCATCATGGTGCCTTGTTCAGGGTCTGTAATTTTCAACTCAACCCCCGGCAAGGGAAACCCGACCGTACCGGGGCGGCGTTCACCATCATAAGGGTTTGAGGTATTCATATTTGTTTCGGTCATACCATACCGTTCAAGGATAGCGTGGCCTGTCCTCGCTGAGAATTGCCTATGGCTCTCTGCTAAAAGTGGAGCCGAACCTGAGACAAAGAGCCGAATATGTGCCGTCATTTCTTGGGTTAATCGCTGATCCTCTAGCATCCGGGTATAAAATGTGGGAACGCCCATCATAGTTGTCGCCTTTGGTATCAGCGTCATGATGGCATCGAGGTCGAATTTTGGTAAAAACAAGATGCTGCCAGAGGTTGCCAAGACAATATTGGTGGCCACAAACAATCCATGGGTGTGAAAGATTGGCAACGCATGGAGCAAAACATCTTGATCCGTAAACCGCCAAGCCTCAGCAAGCGAGAGCGCATTTGACAATAAATTGTTCTGGGTCAGCATCGCCCCTTTTGATCGCCCAGTCGTACCCGAAGTATATAGAATAGCCACCAAATCCTCTTTATCACGAGGGACAGGATGAAAATCAGCATCCATCAGCGAGACCTGATCCATTAGCGTGCCACTTCCATCAGCATCAAGGGACAGCATTTCCATATCATGATCGGAAAAAATTGACTGATAGGTTTTGATATCAGCGCTGTCACAGACCAAAAGCCGAGCCCCACTATCTTCAACAAAATAGGTAATCTCATGCGCGGTATAAGCGGTATTAAGAGGCAGAAAAACCAACCCTGCTTTCACCGCGGCCCCATAAAGCGCCAGCGCTTGAGCAGATTTATGCACTTGAACGGCCACGCGGTCACCCGGAACAAGCCCCTTTTCTGTCAAGACATGAGCCAGCCTAGAAACTAAAGACAGAAAGTCTTGATAGCGCATCTCTGTGCCATCTAAAAACCTTAAGAAGGGCGTGGTCTTTCCCTCATGCGGGCGGAACAATCTGTCATATAGGGGATTAATCATGTTGCGATTTCTGCCCTAAATGGCGTTTACCGTCCTCGGCTTGCTTTTTGACTTCGGCAGAGGCAACAACCTCTTTGGTGCTGACATAAAGCTCATGGTTTGAGCCAACCTGATCCAGATCATACAGATAGTTGACCATCACCCCATCCGATTGCGCCATACCTTTATCAGACAGATCTGCCTCTGCATGGACAGCATGAACCATCGCACCATTACCAAGATGAAACCGTGCCACCGGATCAAAAGGCTGATCCCCTTTGGCCTTGGCATGAAGCAGATAATACGCAGCCAAATCGCGAGCCAATTCTGGGTCATTGCGATCAGGCGGTTGTAATCCTTGTTCTTCTCGCCATATGGACAGGCTAGGAATAGGGGATAAGGTCACGAATGTGGTCAATTCTGGCATCGCCGCGGCGAGGTCTGCCGCCACCTGCTTAATCAGGGAATTGCCAAAAGATATGCTGGCCAATCCCTTTTGGCAGTTGGAAATGGAATAAAACACCGCGGTGTTGGCCTGATCAGCAGCAATAGCCATTCGGTCCTCTGCCAACAAAGACTGAATGGAATTAGGAACCCCTTGGGTTAAGGCAACTTCAACAAAGATCAGCGGCTCATCAGGCATGGCCGGATGAAAAAAAGCAAAACACCGGCGATCCGCTGGCTCAAGGCGTCGGCGCAAATCATCCCATGAGCTGATAGCGTGCACCGCTTCATAGGCAATAATCTTTTCCAAAATATGAGCAGGGCTTTCCCAATTGATCGGACGAAGAACCAGAAATCCCCGATTAAACCATGACGCAAAGAGATGGCGAAAATCCAAATCCAGAGGCGCCATCCGGCTATCCTGCCCTGCAAGTCGCAACAACTCTGCCCGCATATGAACAAGCTGACCCGTGGCGCCGGGGACACCGTTTAAACGGCGTAAAAACTCATGCCGACGGGGTTCCGCCGCTTCTGAAAACGCGCGATAACTGGCTTTGGAGGGATGCTTTTCATAAGCATCTAAGGCTTGGCGAAGCCGCTCAGGCTCAATATCCATGGCGTCGGAAATATAGCCAAAAAAGGCCAGTTTATCGTCATCATCAAGCCTCTTAAACCGGCTTAACATTTCATCGGCCAACGCAAGACCAGATATTTCCCCTGCTGACCCCATCAGGTCTTCTGCCAATTCAGATAACGGGCGGTCATCTTTTTGCGCCGAAGCCAACGCCCGATATCGCCGTTTGAATACTGTTGACAATAAATCCGCCAAGAGGCTCATCAGATGCTATCCTTCATCATTTTGAAATGGATCATGCTGGTGTTATATCAGAAGCTGAACAAATAGTGTGAATCTTCTCTCGCCAGTCAGGCAAGGCGGCGGCAAGCAAAGTTTTGATTTCATCACATACGGCTGATTGCAACGCGGTTTCAAATTGGCGAGCAACCCTCGGCAAAAAGGCCAAATAATGCGGTTTGGCATCACGCTGTTGCAAGCGAATAAACACCCCAAGGATACGCGCATGGCGCTGAGCTCCTAAGAGGGCATAGTGTTGGCGTATCACCGCCTCACCCCCCAAATCTTGGGGCGCGTGTTGGATATAATACGCTAGCATGGTTTCCTCAAGGCCGGGGCTAAGGTCGCGGCGCGCGTCTTGAAGAAGAGAGACAAGATCATAGATGTAAGGGCCGATCACCGCGTCCTGAAAATCAAGAATTCCGCAACGAGCGATGCCTTTGCGTTGGTCAAGTACCATCAAATTGTCAATATGAAAGTCACGCAGAACGAGGGTATCTCGCCGTAATGATATTTTGCCTAGCGCAGTTTTCCATGCCTCACGAAAAGCGGCGGCAAAGCCCGATAGATCAAAGCCTTGTGGCGCTACCCTTGGGACAAACCAATGGGAAAACAAATCCAATTCATCTAAATAGGTATTCAAATCATAAGGTTTTGCCTCAATCTGTGTTCCTTTTGGGTGATGATGGAGCGCAAGCAAAGCATCCACCGCTAATTGATAAAGCGCGGTTTCGTCATCACCTGAGGTAAGGCGGTTGGCATAAGTGCCGTGGCCGAAATCCTCTATCAGAGCCAAACCCTGTTCGGCTTCTGTGGCATAAATCTGCGGCGCGGAAAGACCCAATTCACATAAATGATGCGCCACACGAATAAACGCATCAAACCCTGCCGGATCAGTGTGGTCATCCATCACCAATTTCCCCTGATCAAGAAGACGCACATATCCGCGAGATGAAGCATCCCCCGGCAATGGCGCATATCGTGCATCCGCTAAACCTTGACGCGCAAGAAAGGTCTCTAGGGCAAGGGCAGGGGTTTTAGACATTATGATCTCATCACTTTTGCTAGAGCACCACGCCTTCTGCGGTCTTGAGGGCATTAAGGGTTTTTGACGCTGTTAAAAACATAGCGATTTTCAGTTGATCTTTCCAGACAGATAAAAGCGCATCTAGCCGATCTGGGCAAAGCCTCTGGTTTTCATCTTCTAGCACCTTAATAAATACCCCGGCGGCGGACACCATATCCGCCCCAAGCCACACACAGCGCGCCATATCAAGCCCGTGCCGAACACCGCCAGAAGCAATGATGAAAGCGTCTTTATGTTCTGCCCGAGTGGATGTCAACGCATCAACGGTGGGGATGCCCCAATCGAGAAAAGGCATCATGACATCTTGCCGCAACGGATCACTGCGGCTTTGTTCAATGCGTGTCCAATTCGTACCGCCAAGCCCTGCGATATCAATGATGCTGACCCCTTGATCCATTACCTGCCTTGCGGTTTTGGCGCTGATTCCGGCGCCGACCTCTTTGACCATGATCGGAACATCAGACCGCTTAACCAATTCCCCTAGCGCTGTTAACACACCGCGCCAGTTGCGATCCCCTTCGGGTTGGGCCAGCTCTTGCAAAGGGTTAAGATGGATCGCCATCGCGTCTGCGCCAAGATCATCAATGGCACGCTGGGCAAGAGCTATGCCGCCTTCTCCAGCCAGTTGAACGCCCCCTAAATTTCCCATCAAAGGCACATTCTTTGCGCGCGCCCTTAACGCAGATTGGCTTTGCCTTGCCATCAGTGAAGCGCGTTGAGAGCCAATGCATAAGGCAATCCTATGTTCGCTGGCTATTTCAGCCAAGGCCAAATTAATCGCATCCCCCCGAGCCATGCCCCCCGTCATGCCACTGATCATCAGAGGCATAGCCAAACGGTAGTTAAGAAACCTTGTGCTGGTATCCGCCTCATCGACATTAGCTTCGGGGAGGGCCTGATGGGTTAACCTGACTCGATCAAGGCTGTTTTCAACTTGAGCCATGGCAGATGGCATCTTAGCAAGATCAAGATGTTCACCTTTGCGTTCCTTCAGATCAGGCATTATCCATTCCTTTTCTCAAAACTTGGCCGAAACAGACCATCTATCAAAAGACTATGCGGAACCGTAAGTGCCGCCAATCCAATAAACACGACCATCATACTTGCCGGGGCGATATCTATGGATTGGCGAAGAGCGACAAAAAGGATGCCACCTGCAAGCCAGCTCATCACCGTAAAAATGACCGTTAAGGAAATGACCATGCGAAAAGAAATGGTGTCTTTCAGCATACGCAACACCCGCGCGATATGCCGAGGGGTATGAACAAGACAAAAATATAGCGCAAAACTGGTCAAAGCAGGCAGAGCCGTCACGATTGTCGCCAATACTGCCAATTCCAGCAAGCGGCGATAAAGTCGCGTTTCCACAATCCCCGAAGCCACATAAAGAGCAAGACATGGCCACCATAACCAAACCGCCAAATCAAACCAATACCAAAGCCGCGCCGTATCACCAAAAATCAACCACCTAAAGATAATATCAGCGGTATCACGGTCAGCCATGCTGATGCCAAAGACGATTATACCGCCATGGCTTAGGGTTTGCAGTACACGCAAAATCGGTGTCAGGTCTTCTTGGCTATCCCCTGAACCGAAATGCCAGACACTCAACAAAAGAAACCCAAATAAGGCAAGGGAAGGAGCGTTTAACCAAACCATCACCACCGCAAAGGCTATCAACACATAAAGGATCACAAAACCGGCCATGCGCGAAACGGATCGCCCATAACCCATGGCAAGGGCAACCGCACCATCCATCGCACCATGCGGAAGACCGATCAAAACAACAGCCAACAGCGATAGCGTGGTGACATAGTCCATGGTTATACCCTTTGCCCTAATCCAGAAAACATCGCGCGAAGGAATGGCCATTTTGGCATCGCCATAATGATTTTTAACCGTATGCGAGAAGTGGCTAAGCCTGACATAAACAGCGCCATTTCATCCCCATTCAAAGCAGAGGCCACATGAGAAAATAGCATGGGCGCCACATCTGGACGGTGTCGCAATACGGTCAAAAACACCTTATCCATCCATAAATCAATCCGTTGATGAGGTGAGGAAAAACGCAACTCCCCTTTTTGCTGATAATGCAACATGGCTTCGTCAATTTGCCTTTGAATAAAGGTAAAAGCATATCCCGAAGAAGGCCTAATGGCACCGCCATTTCCCCCAATGGCGTCAAGCCTATCATCTCTTGGCCGCAAAAATCCCATTGGAATAATACCAGCCTCTCGGCGCAAGACCTGTCGCTTGCCTGTCTTGATGATATCCTCACAATAGCGCGTGATGGCATGATCATAAAACGCATCCTCTTGGGGATGCGGGGTGAACATGGTGGATTCAATTAGCGCCTGATGAGGGGAATAGGGCAGAACATAAATAAAATGAATACCGCGGCTTTGATCACATCGGAAATCCATTAGCACCGCGCAATCTGGATCAAAGACTGGGTTCTCTGCCAAAATCTCAACGCCGCGGAAATGCTGTAGCATGATGCCTTGAGGAATGTCCGGTGTTCGGCTATCCGCAATGTGATGGCAATCGGGCAGAGGTTGATCCGCGACAAGACGAAAGCCTGTTTGATCCTGATCGATGTGGCTAAGCCGGACGGAACGAAACTCCACCCCTTGCCGTTTTGCCGTTATTCGGCAATGGCCTTTCCATGCCGCCGACGATATCGCCATATAGGGATAATGTTGTGCGGTCTGAACCACGGCTTTCTTCTCGCTATAAATAGCCCAGCGATACCAAGTTTTGCGCGCCATCTGATGCGCGGCTTGCATCCCATCAACAGCCCAGCATCCCCAGTTATGATCTTTGGCTGTTTTGTAATCAGGATGTTCAATCACCATTATGCGTGTATCTGGCATAGCACTAGCCTTTGCCGCTAGGCTAAGGCCCGCGCAACCGCCACCCAAGATTGCTACATGCCGTGTCATGATGATACGCGCCCCGTCAGGGGTAAGCCCTGAAGCGAAGCATGAAGATAAACCTCATGGGGGATAGGCTGGTCGCGCAAAATCCCAAAACACCGCCGCGTCCCATGAAGCCGGCGATATAACATGGGCAACGCCCTAAGCGTGATCCAAAGCTTAGTCTGTTTGCTGGTCGTTTGTCGCCCCTCATACCAGCGATAACCGCAGGCTTTCAGCTGTATCCCAATCTGGCGATAAACCCGCGCCGCCACACCAATCGCCAAATGCCCACGCCATGGCAGAAAGGCCATGCCTTTTTCGCCGCTTTGATAATAGGTTTCGGCCAGTTCAAGACATCGCTGAACCGCAGAGGTGATAGCGATTTGATGCTGTTGATCGGCGTCATGAAGGGGATTGGCGGCGGCTATAATCTGATTAGGGGAGATATCACCGCACCATTCCGCCGGTAAATACCGGCGGCCATTGTTAGCATCTTCAAGAACATCCCGTGCAATATTGGTCAATTGCATCGCCATGCCCAGATCAATAGCAAAACTATACGCCCGGCGATCCTCACACCCAAGCACTGCACACATCAGAAGCCCCACCGTGCCAGCAACATGATAACAATACCGAAGCAAGTCTTCTTCATGACGAAGACACACCAAATCTTGATCAGAAATCAACCCATCAATCAGCGCGGCGATCACTGGTCGCGACAAATCCAATTCATGGATCAGATCCGCGATATCGGTGTAAAGCCTATGCCCCTGTGGCTGATCATTTAGAATACAGGCCTTTAATTGCAACAAATCTTGCGACCTGTCTTGATCGTCATCATCGGCCAAATCATCCGCTTGTCGGCAAAACTGATACAGCCTAGCGGCGCGATACCCAGTTGTTTTGCCTAACAACCGCCGTGCCCAGGCAAAGCTTTTGCCATGCTGGCGAAGGATCGCCTCGGCATCAGAGGTATAGTCCAATGTCGGGGTGTTGCTATTGCTCATCATCACCTTGCCTTTATGCGATCATAAGGCCTTTTCATCTTGGATCACAAGGTTTTCCACGACTTTCGCTGAACAAAGCACGCCTGGCATTCCTGCCCCCGGATGCGCGCCAGCCGCCGCAAAATAAAGATTACCAATTCTGCGATCACGATTATGGTAACGGAACCACGCCGATTGGGTGAACACCGGCGCGATCGAAAACCCCGCCCCGTGCATGGACCGATAATCTGTCTTGAAATCATCAGGGGTCATAAAGAAATCTGCGGTAATGCTGGATGCTAACCCCGGCATAATGCTGCGGTCTAAGGCGGCGACAATCCGGTCACGCATCACCGCCCCCATCTCACCCCAAGGAATCTGACCAAGGGTATTTGGCACCGGACAAAGCACATAAAAGCTATCCATTCCTTTAGGGGCAAAACTTGGGTCTGTTGCGGTTGGTCGATGCAAATAAAGCGAGAAATCCTCTGCGAGAATCTTTTTGTTAAAGATATCATGCAGCAAAGCTTTATAGCGTTCCCCCATCCAGATGGTGTGATGCGCCACATCGGGATATTGCCGCGTAGTGCCGAAATAAAGCACAAATAGCCCCATGGAATAGCGGATCATGGCCTCAGGCAAAATCTTGCCTTTTGCTTTAGCCTCAGGGGCGATCATTTGCTGGTAAACCGTTGGCGGGTCAGCGTTACAAATTACCCGATCCGCCGCGATCACCTCACCATCGGTTGTGGTCACGCCTGTGGCTTTTTTATTGCTGATATTAATGCGTTCAATATCTGTATTTAGCATGATACTGATCCCGTGGCGTTCCATCAGATCACGCAAACTGGCAACTAGCGCGCCTGTTCCCCCCATCGCGAAATGCACCCCCCATTCGCGTTCAAGAAAATGGATCAACGCATAGATTGAAGTGGTGTTAAACGGATTTCCGCCAACCAAAAGCGGATGAATGGAAAACGCCTGCCGCATCAGGTCATGTTTCATATACCGATTTACCAATTGCGATACGGTAAGATGGCTTTTCAGCCGCAGGAGGGATGGAATTTGCGCTAACATTCGGCTCAAACGATCAAAGGGTTGATCTGCCAGTTTTCTAAACCCAACATCAAAGATCTGTTCTGATGCGGTCAGAAGACGCTGATACCCCTGGGCGTCGGCCTGGGAAAACCGCGCAATTTCGGTCATGGTATCTTCTATCGTTGCCCGATAGTCAAATTGCTCTCCGGTGCGGTCAAAATAAAACCGATACCATGGATCAAGAGGGACAAAACGCACATGATCAGAACGCTTTTCACCAAAAAGCGCAAACAGCTCATCAAAAAGGAACGGGGCGGTAACCACGGTTGGGCCTGCGTCATGGCGAAAACCGCCATGTTCAAATACACGCGCCCGGCCGCCAAGCTGATCCAGCCGTTCAATAACTGTGACCTCATCGCCCCAGGCACGCATCCGCAAGGCGGCGGCTATTCCACCAAGGCCACCACCGATAACTACTGATTTCTTTTGCTTTGGCATTAAACTTGAAGCGCCTTTATCAGACCATTAGCATTGATGTTCTAGAGTCTGGATGCGCACAGAATGGATGAGCTTTTGCACCGGAGCTACGATCTGACGCATGAATTGCGGCATATTCTGATAACATTCTTCCCCATGTGCAAGCATATCTTCCATCAGGCGAGAAGTTTGGCTGATGGCATCCGAATCCCGAATAGCATCTAGCCAATGGGTAATATCGCTAGGTTTACCGTCATTAAGCCAAGCGTTAAACCGCGCCTTTTCACGCGGCGGCACATTTTCCCGAAAGAGAACAATCACAGCGTTAGGCGCGCGACGAATCAAATCGGTGGCCGTGTGTTCAGAGCCATCCGAGCCAGCGAAGTTTAATAAATCATTAGCCACCTGATAAGCTGACCCGATGGATTCAAAATATTTTCGTGCATCAACCATCAACTCTGACCGGCCAGCCATGAGCGCAACACCCTCAATAGGGGCAATAAAAAGGGGCGCGGTTTTGCCGCGAATAATATCAATATATGTGGCCATGCCCGGATAGCCGTGCTTGCGAAACTCTTTCGCTTGGCCTTCGGTTGTTGCCATCATATGCTTGGTTAAGATATGGACAAGCTCTGGCGTATTCGCAAGCACCGCGGCGTCTGCTGCTAATTTGAACGACAGACCAATGAGCCAATCGCCTAGCGCAAGCGCAATATCACGGCCAAATTTAAACCATACGGTAGGACGATTGCGGCGCAGTTGATCCCCATCAGAGATATCGTCATGAATGAGTGAGGCGTTATGCAACACCTCAATCGCCGCCGCCCAGCAGAGTGTTGCTTGGTAAGTGGATGCCTCAGGATGGCTTTCAAAATGCTTTTCTGCTGATAGCGCTAGCCGCGCGCGAAGCATTTTACCAGTATCGCGAAAATGATATCGGGCAGCCTTGGCAAGCACATCATCATGAGCAGGAATATGGGTTTTGATCAACCGCATAATAGCGGCAAGCCCATCAGCATCCGTTAAAGATGATTGGATTGTTATCTGATCAGAGGCAAGTGATCTGCGGACCATATCATCCATGTTGTCAGTTTCCCTCATATCCGATTATAATGGGGTGGACAGCTCCTTCAAAGGGGGGGAGAGAAGGAGCTGTCCCTTAAGCGTTACATTAAAACTAAGCGTTATTGGACTCAGTTGTTGCAACACTCCAGATGATGACACCAAATGCAATCTTGTTGAGCACGTCAGCAAGGTTATAAATGATGTTCAAAGAGTTGAAATCAGGCGTATCGCTGAGCATATAGCCGAACAGATATCCTAGCGGATAAATCGCCCAACCAATGGTCACAATCCAACGCATGGTGGAGAAAGCAGATTGAACAGATGCAGGTGCCTTTTCGGCGCTCAACTGTCCTGCTTCACCAGCAAAGATTTCATAGAGAATATAGGCCCAACCAAGCATACCGATAATAAAGCCAATCGTAATGGTGGCTTCACCAAAAATACGGGCATTTGGATCAGTAAAGCTGGTTTCACCAATGTAACCACCGATAAGCATGACGAGCGTACCGATCATCAGACGCCAGAAAATACCAGAAGATACTTTCGTAATGGCAGTGAGGATCAGGTAGAATTCGATCATCAGAAGTGGCACAGTAATCAGCCAGTCAATATAACGATATACGGTAGGTGTTGAGCCGAATTCAACCCACACATCACGCATATAGAAATAGTGAACGGCGGCAATCATGGTGACCATACCAGATACTACCAGTGAAGTTCTCCACTTGGCGGATACGCGGCCAATTTCTAACCAGAAAAAGGCAGTGGCCGCAATAAGTGCCATGGAAATCAACCAGAAGGAAATACCGACATAGTCATCTGCTGGAAGCATTTTCGTTTCAGCAAAAGCAGGCATTACAGACAGCATGGAAATTGGTGTTGCTGCAATCAATGCCCTTTTAAGGGTCTTAATCATAATTTTAGCTCCTCAATATTGAGTTCTATCACGACGTGTTTTTAGATGTTAAAAACATCCCTTCAGACATAAATTTCTTGGCTTATTTGACAATATGTCGCAGACTTTATTTTAGAAAAATATAATTAAGTTATTGATATATATATTAAAAAATATTACATTAAATTGATATTATTTCTTAATGATCAATATTTCAGTTGATAAAAGGGAAATAAGCCCGTGCTATATCAACGCTTTTTGTTGCCCTTTGGCCATCTTATTGTGATCATAGAGCCTGTTGATATGACCGAAAAAGAGATGGAAGAAAAAGATGATGAAAACCGTTTTTCTTGGGGGTTTGGGCTTGCTCTTGCTAATTGGCGCGATGGTACGGCTTTTTATATGGCTTGAGCAAACCACACTTTCCGAGACCCAAAAGCGCTTTATCCATCTGGGGATGGGCATATTTATGGTCGCCATCGCCGCCATGGTCATTAAATGGCATCGTGATGTCTGGATAATGGAAAAAATGCTCTCGCAGTAAAAATATGAGAAACTTAGCTAAATTGCTGAGGTAAAGTCATCGCCTGTTTCACCTGACCAAAGGCAAAATGGGTTTGAATTTCCCCAACCCCCGGAACTCGCGTCAGATTTTGGCGAACGAAGCTCTCATAATCTTTAAGAGATTTTGCAAACACCTGTAACATATAGTCACTGCGACCAGACATCAGGTAACAGGCAAAAACTTCATCAAGAGCCATAATAGCCTTTTCAAAACTGGCAATTTCGACTTCGGTTTGCCGCTCAAGGCGAACAGACACAAAGGCCATAATCGGTAGACCATAGGCTTCTGGGTCAACAATTGCGCTATACCCTTTGATAACGCCAGCACTTTCGAGCATCTTAACGCGCCGCAAGCATGGTGTTGGTGAAAGGTTGACCTTTTCGCTTAGCTCTTGATTGGTGATGCGCGCATTCTGTTGCAAAGCGTTGAGAATTTTGAAATCAATCTTATCCATTCGTTATAATTAGCAGAATATGCTAATTTGAAAAGAATAAATAGTAATATTTAGCAATAAATAACGGTAAAATAGTGATATCATTAAATATATAAGGAGGGATATTTTGCCAACCGATATCACACCGCCTCATCCGCTTCACCCTCGCCAAGATGACAGCGCATCTTTGCTCAGGGCAAGCGTATCACTTTCTGACAAATATGATCTTGATCAAGATTGGGTGTATTTGACGGGAACACAGGCCATTATCCGGCTTTGCTTGCTTCAAGCGTCTCGTGACCGAGCCATGGGGATAAACACTGGCGGTTATGTGACGGGGTATCGTGGCTCACCTCTAGGTGGACTTGATCAGCAATTTGCCAGCGCAAAAGCGCAGCTTGATGCCGCAGGGGTTGTTTTTCAGCCCGCTCTTAACGAAGACCTTGCGGCTACGGCCATTTGGGGATCGCAACAGGCTAGCCTCCGTGGTGAGGGCATTCATGATGGGGTCTTTAGCCTGTGGTATGGCAAAGGGCCGGGGGTTGATCGGTCAGGAGATGCGTTCCGTCACGCCAATCTTGCCGGAAGCGCGGAAAAAGGCGGTGTCTTGGTGCTTATGGGTGATGATCATTCTTGTGAAAGCTCCACCACCTGTCACCAGAGCGAATATGCGCTGGTTGATGCCATGATGCCGATCTTAAACCCTTCACACATCGAAGACATCATCACCTATGGTCTTCATGGCTGGGCCATGAGCCGCGTGTCCGGCTTATGGGTTGGGCTGAAATGCGTTAAAGACAATGTTGAGAGCAGCGGTTCCGTTTATCTTCCTGTGCATTCGCACCTGCCCGTTTATCCCGATCTCAACTTGCCAGAAGGCGGCGTAAATATTCGGCCACATGATGATCGTCATGAACAGGAACATCGGCTTCATCATTATAAAATCCAAGCGGCGCAAGCTTATGCTAGGGCAAATGCTCTGGATCAGGTGGTATGGTCTGGCGGCGCATCCCCAAAGATCGGCGTCATCAGCACCGGCAAAAGTTGGATGGACACCGAGAGCGCATTAGAATTGCTGGGGCTAGATGCTGAACAAGCAAGCCGCTTGCATCTCACCACTTATAAGGTTGGCATGGTCTGGCCTTTGGAACCAGAAGGCATAAAGGCCTTTGCCCTTGGCCTTGATCACCTGATCGTGATTGAGGAAAAGCGCGGCCTGATCGAAAGCCAGACACGCGAAATTCTTTATGGTCTTGATGGCGCCCCACAAATTATTGGCAAGCGCGATGAGACAGGGGAGATTCTGTTTCCTGCCGATGGGGTGCTTGATCCAGTCATGATTGCACGGCAATTGGCTAAGCGATTGCCTGATGGCCAAGATCGGATAACAGGGCTGTGCGCCAATCAACAAATGTCGCCACTTGGGGTTGAGCGTGCCCCCTATTTCTGTGCTGGATGCCCACATAACCGTTCCACCATTCTGCCCGAAGGCGCGCGTGGATACGCTGGCATTGGTTGCCATTGGATGAGCCAAACCATGGATCGGGCAACGGAAGGCTATACCCAGATGGGCGGTGAAGGGGCAAACTGGATGGGGGAGGCACCGTTTTCAACACGCAAGCATATGTTTCAAAATCTAGGGGATGGCACTTATAACCATTCTGGGCTTATGGCGATCCGCGCCGCTATCGCCGCAAATATCAATATCACCTATAAAATCCTTTATAATGATGCGGTTGCCATGACCGGTGGGCAAGCCCATGAAGGAGGTTTGACCCCTGCCCAGATTGCCGCCGAAGTGCTTGCCGCTGGCGCGGCAAAGGTTGCGGTTGTCACCGATCAACTGGCCAATCTTGATCAGGCGAATATCCCGAAAGGGATCAGCCTTCATCACCGTGATCAGCTTCAAACCGTTCAGCAAAAATTAAGTGAGGTGCCGGGGGTCACGGTGCTTTTATATGTTCAGACTTGCGCCACGGAAAATCGCCGGCGCCGCAAACGCGGGCTGATTGCTGATCCGCCGCGCCGAGTGATAATCAATCCCGAGATTTGCGAAGGATGCGGCGATTGTGGTGTGCAGTCAAACTGCGTGGCGATCTTGCCGCTTCAAACCCCTCTTGGCACAAAGCGTGCGATTGACCAATCGGCCTGCAACAAAGACCTTTCTTGCCTAAACGGCTTTTGTCCTAGTTTTGTGACCATTGAAGGGGGGCATCTTCGCCAGCCATCAGGGCTTGGGTGTGCCCCTGCTGATCTGCCGTTGCCGAAACCTGTTTTTGATCTTGATCAGCCTATAAGCATCTTGATCACAGGGGTTGGCGGCACGGGTGTTGTGACACTGGGGGCGTTGCTTGGCATGGCCGCGCATTGCGAAGCCAAGGGTGTTGGGGTCATCGATATGGCAGGGCTTGCACAAAAAGGTGGGGCTGTTACCACGCATCTTAGGCTTGCTGCCTCCCCTGATCAGATTAAAGCCATTCGCATTGCCCCAAGGACAGGTGATGTGATGATTGGATGTGATCATGTCACCAGTTCTGGGGCAGAGTGTCTTCATCTGCTTAAGCCCGATGCGCATATCATCGCCAACAGCTATGATATGATGACAGGGGCGTTTGTTCGTGATCGCGATTTCACCTTGCCGTCACAACAAATCACAGCGCGGCTAATGACGGCGGTTCCAGATGGACAATGCCTGATGATGAACGCGACGGAAATGGCGCGGCGGCTGTTGGGGGATACGATTGGGGCTAATCTATTTATGTTGGGCGCGGCATGGCAACGCGGCCTGATCCCTCTGTCTGAAACCGCTATCATCACTGCCATTAGGCTTAATCAAGTCGCTGTTGATTTTAATGTGATGGCGTTTAGGTGGGGCCGTGCCTTTGTGGTTGACCCAGCCCAATGTGATATGGCCACCCCTGATGTCGCTCACTCTGCCTTAACTCCCGCTGATACCGTTGATGGTTTGATCCGGGATCGGGTCAAGCGGCTTACCGCGTATCAAAACCAAAACTATGCAAAATCATATGAGGATATGTTGGCAAAAGTCAGGGATGCGGATTTAGACCCTTCACACCAACTGACAAAAACCGTGGCCAAAACCCTCTATAAACTTATGGCCTATAAAGATGAATATGAGGTTGCTCGCCAATTTACCAGCCCTGAGTTTACGCAATCGCTTGCCGAACAATTTGATGGCAACTACCGCGTTATCCATCATTTTGCGCCGCCATTTTTAGGGGGTATTGATGCCGCGACAGGTCGCCCCAAAAAACGCCGCTTTGGGAAATGGGTTCGGCCTTTCTTGCGTGTGCTGGCCAGGGGGAAAGCTTTGCGTGGGGGGTGGGCGGATGTCTTTGGCTATACTTGTGAACGCCGCATGGAGCGCGCTTTGATATCAGAATATCAAGATATGATCCGGCAAGTGATCACAAGGCTTACCCCAAAGAATTATCAGATTGCCGTTGATTTGGCTCAAGCCCCCGAAGAAATTAAGGGGTTTGGCCCGGTCAAACATAAGGCCGTGCAAGAGGTGAAATCCCAGCAGAAGGCGTTATTGGCGCGCTTTCAACTAACACCGTAAGGCGTCATGCGACCTTTGACGAGGTTGCGCGTTGATCAGATATGACCGTGATGCGGTTCATGCACCGATAGGCTGGCAAATAATCCGCGACGGCATAATGCATGGTGATTCTGTTATCCAGATCGGAAGAGCGTCGTGTAGGGAAAGAGTGTCTCTGTGAG
>JALRFL010000017.1 GCA_023259875.1 Alphaproteobacteria bacterium | reverse complement strand
TCAGACCTTGCCAGTCCCAAAAATGATCCCAAAACCGTTCTGGATATTGAACAGACCACTGCCAAAGCTGATGAAAATCACCCTGCCAATTCGCCTCGCCTTTTTCCACAAGATAAGCCGCAAAATCGGCAACAGCCGAAGATTGCACCCTATCCGCATCAGGTGACCACAATAATGACGACATGTCTATAAACCTAAAACACAAGGATTGCTGATTATATATCCATCAAGCATACTGATTTCGTTGATGCTGACAAGACGAAGCTTAGCGTAAGATGAACGAAAGTGTTAGGGTAGTTGATGATGGGATACCGTATAGTATTAGCATTAGTGGTTTTGCTTGCAGGAACACAAAACGGACTTGCCCTTGAGCTATGGAAAGGCTCACCCGTTCAGGGCGGAATGGTCATCCTGAAAACCGAACCTGATGCCACCGTAACATGGGATGATACGCCCATGCTGATCGCCGAGAATGGCCTTTTTGTTATAGGCTTTCACCGTGATGATACCACCCCTATCACTTTGATTGAAACCCTTGTTAATGGTGAGGTAAACCGCCTTATCCTAACCCCAGAGATGCGCGTGTTTCAGGAACAACGCATAGATGGCCTGCCGCCTGCCATGGTGACGCCGCCGCAAGATGTTCTTGATCGTATTGCCCGTGACCGTGAGGTGGTTGCCGATGCCCGTGGGGTGATCACCCCGATTTTAGCATGGCAAGAGAATTTTATTTGGCCAGCAAAAGGCCCTATCACAGGGGTTTATGGATCACGCCGAATTCTCAATGGTCAGCCGCGCGCGCCCCATTATGGGGTTGATATCGCCGCCCCAAATGGCACGCCCGTTGTTGCCCCTGCTGATGGCATCGTGCGCATGGTTGATGATCTCTATTATACGGGCATCACCATTATTCTTGATCATGGTCATGGCGTGAGCTCCACCTTTCTGCATTTGCAAGATGCCTCTGTGACGCCAGATATGATGATACGCAAAGGTGATGTGATCGGTCGGGTGGGTTCAACGGGACGCTCCACAGGTCCGCATTTGGACTGGCGCGTGAACTGGCGCGATAAACGCCTTGATCCCGAATTGTTAGCTGGCCCTATGCCGAATTGACAGCACATCTGATGCCTTACGGGTGATCACCACATTGCTTAAGGCCGTCACAAGATCGTCAATCATCTGGTCATCATGAAATGGCCCGGGGGTGATACGCAACCGCTCACTACCTTTTGCCACCGTCGGATAATTTATAGGCTGAATATAAAACCCATATTGTTCCAACAAGTCCATGGAAATTGCCCGGCATAACGCCGCGTCACCAATCATCACCGGCACGATATGAGATTGCCCGGGAAACACATAAAATCCCGCTTGGGTCAGTTTGTCTTTTAACCTTTCCACTTGTTTTCGTTGCGCTAGGCGTTCACTCTGGCTTTGGCGCAAGTGACGAATGCTTGCCAAGGCACCGCGAGCAATCACAGGCGGCAATGCGGTGGTAAAAATAAAACCTGAACCATAACTGCGCACCACATCACAGATCTGATCCGAAGCGGCAATATAGCCACCCATCACCCCAAAGGCTTTCCCAAGTGTGCCTTGAATCACATCAATCTGATCCGCGACACCATCGCGTTGCGCCACACCACCACCCTGATCCCCATAGAGACCAACGGCATGAACCTCATCGCAATAGGTCAAGGCATCATAGCGTTTGGCTAATGTGATGATCTCTTTCATTGGGGCAATATCACCATCCATTGAATATACCGATTCGAAAGCGATCATTTTTGGGCGATCTGCTGGTTCTGCGGCAAGCAAAGATTCGAGATGGGTCATATCATTATGCCGAAAAATCACTTTGTCGGCAGCGCCGTTACGAATGCCGCTGATCATTGAGGCATGATTGCATGCATCCGAAAACACCTTCACC
>JALRFL010000229.1 GCA_023259875.1 Alphaproteobacteria bacterium | reverse complement strand
GGTTCGATTGAGCTGCCTGAAGGCACAGAGATGGTGATGCCTGGGGATAACATTGCGATGACAGCGACCTTAATCACGCCGATCGCGATGGAAGAAGGCCTGCGCTTTGCTATCCGTGAAGGCGGACGCACCGTCGGCGCTGGCGTCGTCTCTGGTATCGTCGAATAAGAATTGAAGGGAAACCTTCAGACAGAATAGGAGTGTAGCTCAATTGGTAGAGCACCGGTCTCCAAAACCGGGGGTTGGGGGTTCGAGTCCCTTCGCTCCTGCCATTTCTGGCAATAGAGATAACCCCGACGCATCCGCGCCGGGGTTTTTCTTTTTCTGATGTTATGCCAATATGGGACGATATCTTGCTCGCGCCTTTCGCGCCCAACGCCCCATAACTGGAAAGCTACGCCCATGACAGCCTCCTCAACAGTCCCCCCGATCCCGCCTGTGACGCCACACATTACGGCGGCGCTTGCCCCTCATGGCACGTTGCGTGTTGGTATCAATATGGCGAATTTTCTGTTGGTGTCCGGGAATGCGGATGATGCCACGCCAACGGGGTTATCCCCTGATCTGGCGCAATATATCGCCGATTTGCTAGGCGTGCCGTGTGCATTAGTTCCCTTTGCTGGCCCGGGGCAATTGGCAGATGCGATAGCTGATGATGTTTGGGACCTTGCCAATATCGCGGTTGAACCCGAACGTGCAGAAACCATTGCCTTTAGCGACCCTTATGTTCTGATTGATGCCAATTTCCTTGCCCGAAAAAACAGCTCCATTCGCACTAACGCCGATGTGGATCAGAAAGATGTCACCATCATGCTCTATGGCCGCAGTGCCTATGATTTATGGCTAAGTGACCATTATCTTAGGCCAACCTATTTGCGCGTTGATTCCATTGATTTATCGCATCAGCGTTTCAAAGATGGTGAGGGCGATGTGCTGGCAAGCCTCAAACCGAAATTGCTATCCGAATTAAGTGGGGCAGGGGGTGATGCTTATCACCTGATCACAGAACCCTTTACCGCGATCAAGCAAGCGGTGGGGATGCGCCCCAATCAGCCTGAGGCCCTTGCCTTTATCAACGGGGTGATTGCCCATCTTCTGGCAAGCGGTTTTATCGCTGATGCCCTAAAGACGCATCACGTGGAAGATAAGCTTAGCCTGCCGCGGTAAGGTTAGCCAAACAGACAATCAAAAAGCAGTTGATCAAGCTGTTTGACACGGGCTTGGGCTGATTTGAGCGTGCGCTTTTCCCGCGCCGTTAGCTTTGCCAATTCGATAAGCGTGGTGGGCGGCAGGCCTTGATCCATATCGGTAATCTGTTGGCGCAAAACCAACCGGATACAGAATTGCAAATCTTCGGAAAGGGGGATGAGTTCAGGCGGAGCGGTACCAGTTTTCACCAGTTGTTCTGCACGCTCAACACTATTCCTTGCGGTAATTTTTCGTGAGGTCGCAAGAATGCGAAG
This sequence comes from Alphaproteobacteria bacterium, assembly GCA_023259875.1. Taxonomy (GTDB): domain Bacteria; phylum Pseudomonadota; class Alphaproteobacteria; order Puniceispirillales; family UBA1172; genus UBA12202. Next base: position 12,125 of record JALRFL010000229.1, on the reverse strand, counting down.
CGTTTCAATCATAGGCAACAGCATATTGCGTTTCAGATTAAAGCGGCCATTTTCCATGCTGAAACCGCCCCAAAAGGTACTGCCAGCGTTATGCGCGGTCATGTTTCCGGCAAGCATCTTAAGAAAATCAGACTGGCCTTTGAGCGCGGTGTTGATATGGCTTTGCAACTGATAGGCCAACTGTTGGTTGCCATAAACCGCGTGGTAATCAAAGAAAATATCAACATAGAGAATATCCTCAGCCTTAGCGCGATTGATCCAGTGGCGGATGGTATTTTGCCAATCCGATAGCGATTTGCACCATTTCGCGGTGTTTGCCATCACACCGCCATCACAATAGGGAATGCCAGCCTGATTGAGAATATCCGCAATATGCTGACCCAAGGTTTCAAACCAACCTTGGCAGGTGGCTTGCTTGGCTTTGTCGGTGTCAGCATAGATAATGGCATGATCTTGATCTGCCGCTAGCAAGCTTTCATCGCGCCCCCCTGACCCAAGGATCAGCACACAATAATCACAAGGCGGTGGGCCATGATCGGCCGCCATGATCGCCTCTGCCAGTTCGGCGGCTCTGGCTAAGGCTGCGCGATATTGTCCGCTGACGACGGATGCGATGGCATAAGCCTTAATATTCTCATCAAGAAGCGATTTGCAGAGATGCGGTAGCCCTTTGAGGGCGTTGCCAATATGGTCTGCGTCTTGTGCATGGGCAATCTCATCCCCAATCACCATCGCTTCAGTCAGGCGCAACCGATTCAACTCGCGCCCTGAAATATATCCCGTCAGAATACCGCCAGCATCAACCACCCCAAGATGCCGAATATCATGTTTCTGCATCCGCCCAAGGGCAACATGCATATAGTCTTTTTGGGTGACGGTGATCACAGGGGACGACATGATGCTATCCAGCCGCATGGCTCTTGCTCGGCTGACTTCTTTTAACGGTAAGGCCATGCAATGCACGATATCGCGTTCAGACACGATACCAGCAATCTGATCAGGGCTTGAGCCAACAAAGACGCATTCGCGCTTTTGCTCTTTCATCATGGCCGCGGCTTCTAGGGCGGTGGCATCAGCTGGCATGATCAGGGGGTTGCTGATCATAATCTCATTAATCCGGTGGCTATAAGGAAAGGGATCAATGCGCGAAAGCGCACGAAAACTTGAAGGGGCTTGCCGAATAGCCGCCACATCTACCCATCCGGCTAAGGCGGTGGAATTGCGTTGATCATCAAGTTCGGATACGGCTTTGAGCAGATCAGCAAAACTTGTGATATTTTGCTTTTGCAATAAGGGGAGTAAGGCAAAATAGAGCCCCGCCGTCATCCGGGCGTCACCTATGGCGGTGTGGCGGTGGTCGCTGGATACGCCAAAATGGATGGCCAAGGCTTCTAGGGTTCCCATCATCAACATGGTATCACGGCCAAGCGCCAGAATAGCCATCTGGCGCACACAAATCGCTGGTGGAATTTCCCATTCAAGCCCGTGACGACTGGCTTCGGCTTCTAATACCGCCAGATCAAAACCGATATTGTACCCCATTATCACCCGATCATTTAGTCCATCGCGAAGCTGAGGGAAGATATGAGAAAACTCAGGCGCATCTGCCACCATGCCATTGTCAATGCCATGAATAGCTCGGCTTTTTTCAGGAATAGCCATCCCCGGTTGGATCAACTGATCCATTAGCTCGTGTTGCTGTTGGGGATCATAGATGCCAATTTGCACAATGCGGTCAGTTTTTGTTTTTAGCCCTGTGGTTTCAAGATCAAGCGAAATCAGCGGCAGTTTTTCAAGCGGCAAGCTCATTAGCCCAGACATGGCTACACGCCTTTCTTGGTCTGTTGCGATAGAAAGATTATAACGCCTTTAGGCCATGACACCATGATAACTTTGTTTCTGCGTTAATGGAAAACCTATCCATCAGGTGATGAAAATTTTTCCCGGATTCATAATCCCTAACGGATCAATAGCAGATTTAATCTGGCGCATCAGGTCATAAGCCTCACCATGTTCTGCTTGCATATATTCTCTCTTGCCAACACCAATGCCATGTTCACCTGTGATGGTGCCACCATAATCTATCGCCAGTTTGTTTAGCCGAGAGGATAAGGTTTTGGCGCGTGCCCATTCGTCGCTATTGTCGGTTCCAACCAGAACTAGCAAATGAAAATTGCCGTCGCCAACATGACCAACCAAAGGGGCTAAGAGACCGGATTCCGCAACTAAGGCTTTTGCTTCAGCGATGCAATCAGCCAGCCTTGAGATCGGAACACAGCAATCTGTGACGAGGGATGATGTGCCGGGGCGCAAGGCGCGTCCAGCGTAATACGCACTATGCCGCGCCGCCCATAGGCGGTTGCGTTCTTCGGTGGTATTTGCCCATTCAAATCCGTCGGCGCCATGGTCACTTGCGATCTGCTGAAAGCTGTCAATCTGTTCGGCAATGCTGGCAGGACTGCCATGAAACTCCAGAAACAGATGGGGTTTTTCCGGAGCATGAAAATCAGGATTGTAAAGGTTCATGCCGCGCATCTGCATTTCGTCAAGCAATTCAATACGCGCCATAGGGATACCGCTTTGGATAGCCATGATGACCGCGTTAACCGCATCTCCTATGGCGTTAAAGACACATTTTGCGGCTGAGATAGACTCTGGCACACCATGCAATTTCACGGTCAGCCGTGTAATGATCCCCAATGTGCCTTCTGACCCAATAAACAGGTTTTTAAGATCATAACCTGACGCGGATTTCCGTGCCCGACTGCCTACTTGAATGACTTTGCCGCTTGGAAGCACGACTTCCATTGCCAAAATATTTTCTCTTATCGTGCCATAACGAACCGTATTAGTGCCAGAGGCACGGGTGGATGCCATGCCGCCCATGGTGGCATCTGCCCCCGGATCAACCGTGAACATCAGCCCAGTGGATTTCAAATTGTCATTCAGCTGGTTGCGGGTCACGCCGGCTTCAACAATGGCGTCCATATCGTTGGAATTGATGGCGATGATCTGATTCATCTGGCTGGTGTCTATGCTAATCCCCCCATTAATGGGAATCACCTGACTTTCAAGTGAAGTGCCAACCCCAAACGGGATCACTGGACAAGCATATTTTGCACATATCGCCATTATCGCCGACACCTCACTGGTATCTTTGGGGTAGGCAACCGCATCGGGCAGGTGGGTCATGGCTAGGGCTTCATCATGGCTATGGGCTTCGCGTTCAGCGTGATTTGTTTTCAACCGATCACCAAGGTAATCTTTCATTTCTGCTATTGCCGAACGCACCCCATCTAACGCCATCATCTCAATCCTTCGCGATTATTGGCGAGGCGTGCTATCAGACCTCACCGCCTTTTGGTATAAAACCCAGTTTACCTTTCCTCATCCGCGCGCTCAAGTGGGATCAAAACCATGGTTGCATTATTTACTGGTTAGTCGCATGGTAAATCGTTAGGGGATAACCCATAAGAATTGTTTCGGGTGGATCATGCAGAAACCTTTGCCAGTCCCTGTTCACACGCTTGGTATCAGCCAGATTATCGCTTATGGGCTCATGTTCTATGTTTTTGCCCAAATCAAGGTGCCATTGGCAGATATGCTTGAGGTTGCGCCAGCGGATATTTTGATAGGCTTGACGATATCCTTGCTTATCCAAGCTGGCATAGCCCCCATAGTTGGGGCTTGGGTTGATCATTATGGGGCGTTACGGGTGATGGCGGTGGGGCTGATCACTGGCGCACTTGGCATGGTCATAATGGCGTTTAGCCCTGTGTATTGGGTGTTCTTGCTTGCCATGGTGCCGTTAGGGGTTGGATTTTCGATGTCATGCTATGAGGTGGCGTTTAGCGCGGCGGTGCAGATGAATGAGCCTGCCGCTCGCCGAAACATCTCGTTGATCACCTTTTATGGCGGCGTTGCCAGCACCTTAACATGGTTATCCGTTGCCCCGTTGTTGGCGCGATTTGGCTTGTTTTACAGCCTTATCTTTATGGCAATATTGTTGGTTGTCATGGCGTTATGGCTGGGGCGGATGGGGTTGAAGATAGCCATGCCTGGCCGGATAGCGGCGGATGCGCCCCCTATCCCGTTTCGCTGGACAGAGCTAACCCACAACGAAAAAGTGGCCATGGTGACCTTGGCCTCGGCCAGTTGCCTTGAATATATGTCTTTTGCTGGCATTACCTTGATGCTGATCCATTGGTATGTTGAACGCTTTGCTGATCTTGGTCTGGCGGTCATTCTGGCGAGCATCTATGGTCCTTTTCAGGTGGTCGGGCGCGTGCTTGAGATGCGCTTTGGCGCGCGCCATGACGCTAGGATAACGGCGATGCTGGCCTTTGCTATGGTTCCTATGGCGCTTGTTCTCATTCAATTTCCGTCCTTGCCTATGGTGGTTCTGGGAATGGCAATGTTTGGCATGGGGCATGGGGTGTTAACGGTATCTTTTGGATTTATTACCAATATGTATTTTCGCGCGGCGGTTTATGGGCGCGCAAAGGGCTGGATCACCACACCGAGGGCGATTGGCATGGCAATTGGCCCGTCAGTGGCTGGTTTTATCTATGCCACAGGCGGCAGTGGGCTGTTTTTTGTGGCAATGATCGTCTTGGCTTTGCTGGCTTGGGGTGTTTTCTTTATGATCCTGACGATCCGGCCGCGTGAGGGCTATGAAACGCCATAGGTGACGGGCGCTTGGCAAAACTAACAACAAAAAGAAAAAATCTGTTTGCAAAAGCCGCGACGGTGCGCTATTACCGCCTCTCATCTGGGATTGTGAAGAAATATTCGTGCCGCCTGAACCTGTGGATGATATGTGATTGCATAAAAAACCGCATTTGAAGGCATGAAAAGCTTGCACGATTGAGGGAAAATGGCTAAAGTTACACCTACACAATTTGTACGTCAGGTTCGGCAGGAAATCAGCCGTATCACTTGGCCTAAGAGGCGCGATGTTGTCACAGGCACTATAACAGTGCTGGTGATGGTGTTCATCGCCGCCTTGTTTTTTATGCTTGTGGACTGGATTTTAAGCAATCTGGTGCAGGTTGTGTTGGGGATTGGTGGATAAAGGTTAGTGTCGCTGACTCTGTTTCATGGTCGCGCTTGGGAATTACTGAAAGATGGCTAAACGCTGGTATGTTGTTCATGTCTTTTCCGGTTCGGAAAAGAAAGTCGCTCAGGCAATTCGCGAGCAAGCGGAGACCTATGGACTTAGTGATGATATTGAAGAGGTGCTGGTTCCTACCGAAGAGGTGGTTGAGATGCGCCGCGGCGCTCGCGTCAACGCTGAGCGCAAGTTTTTCCCCGGTTATATTTTGATTAAAATGGAGCTGACCGATCAGGCTTGGCACATTGTGAATTCCCATAACCGCGTCACAGGCTTTCTTGGGGCTGGTGGTAAGCCAGTGCCTATCTCTGATGCTGAGGCAGAACGCCTTATCAAGCAGGTGACCGAAGGGATTGAGCGGACACATTCCGATGTGATCTTTGAGATTGGTGAGTGGGTTCGTGTGGCTGAAGGCCCATTTGCGTCGTTCAAGGGTCTGGTAGAAGAGGTTGACGAAGATAAGTCCCGGCTCAAGGTGACTGTTTCTATTTTCGGACGATCAACACCAGTTGATCTTGAGTTTTCCCAAGTTGAAAAATCAACCTAGCATTATGGTTAGATAAGGATACCGTTATGGCAAAGAAGATTGATGGATATATCAAATTGCAAATCCCAGCAGGCGCGGCAAACCCGTCACCGCCAGTGGGCCCAGCGCTAGGTCAGCGCGGTGTCAATATTATGGAATTCTGTAAGGCCTTTAACGCCGCCACAGATAGCATTGAAAAAAATATGCCTATTCCGGTGGTGATCACGGTTTATTCTGATAAATCATTCACCTTTACGATGAAAAAAGCACCTGTCAGCTATTACCTCAAGAAAGCGGCTGGTCTTCCCAAAGGTAGCCAGACCCCGGGTCGTGGCACGGTAGGCAAAGTGACAATGGATCAGGTTCGTGAGATCGCTGATCAGAAAATGGATGATTTGAACGCGGTTGATCAAAACGGCGCGGTTCAAATGGTAAAAGGATCTGCCCGTTCAATGGGCTTGGAAGTGGTGGAGTAAATCATGGCTGGAAAAAAACTAAAAGCAGCTTACGAATCATTTGACAGAGAAGCCGTCTTCGCTCTTGAAGAGGCGGTTGGCATGGTTAAGAAAAATGCCACTGCCAAATTCGATGAAACGATTGAAATCAGCATGAACCTTGGCATTGACACTCGCCATTCCGATCAGATGGTGCGCGGTGTGGTTGCGCTTCCCCATGGGACAGGCAAATCCATGCGCGTTGCGGTTTTTGCGCGCGACGATAAAGCCGAAGAAGCCAAGAAAGCTGGCGCGGATGTTGTCGGCGCCGAGGATTTGGCTGATGCCATGCAGGCTGGCAAGGTTGATGTTGACCGTGTTATCGCAACCCCAGATATGATGGGTGTGGTTGGCCGTCTTGGTAAAGTGCTTGGCCCCAAAGGTCTGATGCCTAACCCCAAACTCGGCACAGTAACCCCTGATGTGGCGAAAGCCGTTGAGGCGGCGAAGGCAGGTGAAGTGCAATTCCGCGCGGAAAAAGCAGGGATTGTTCATGCAGGGATTGGCAAAGCCAGCTTTGGTGAAGATCAGCTTCGTGAAAACGCTTCTGCCTTCATCAGCGCTATCAGCAAAGCGCGCCCTTCTGGCGCCAAAGGCGTATTTGTCCGTAAGATCGCTATCAGCAGCACAATGGGTGCTGGGGTAGCTGTTGATCCTACTGAAGTCAGCAAGATTGCTGGCTAAATCATTCAACATTCCGGTTTTGCCGGGATGCTGAAGGAACCGTCAGGTTCCACCTGTCCAAGAAGGTAGGTGCCGAAAGGCTTAAACATCCTACTCAGACGGGGATAGCGATTTTTCGCTTGAACTAATGGGCAGGCCTTGGTGGTTGTCTTTTTCCATCGTGATGGAGAACGGCAATCTCTACGTGCAACCGGATATGGCTATGTTGGTCATATCCACAAACTAGCGGAGACAATCGGTGAAAAAATCCGAAAAAACCAAGCTGGTCGAAACGCTGCACGCGACCTTTAGTGAGGCGACTTCTGTCATCATCACACATCAGGTCGGGCTGACTGTCACCGAAAGCAATGAAATCAGGGAAAAAATGCGTAATGCTGGTGCCCGTTTTAAGGTTACCAAAAACCGTATTGCCAAGATTGCATTGCATGGGACGAAATTCGAGGGACTAAACGATCACTTCACAGGACCAACGGCAATTGGTACGTCCGATGATCCTGTTGCAGCCGCAAAGACCCTCGTTGAGTTTGCCAAGTCAAACGACAAAATGTCAATTATCGGCGGTGCTATTGACGGCCAGATACTTGATAAATCTGGCGTGGAAGCGCTGGCGAAATTGCCGTCACTTGATGAACTTCGTGCCAAACTTGCTGGCTTGCTTTTGGCACCAGCAGCAAAACTGGCAAGAGTTACCCAAGCCCCAGCATCCAAGCTGGCACGGGTGGTTCAGGCCAGGGCAGATCAGTTGCAATCGTAGCAGGGTGTTAGCCCAGTTAAATACAATCGCTTAGTTCAAGCCTAATGGAGAAAAACATGGCTGATATTGCAAAACTCGCAGAAGACCTTTCCGCCCTTACTGTTATGGAAGCTGCTGAATTGGCAAAGCTTCTTGAAGAGCAATGGGGCGTATCTGCTGCTGCAGCACCTGTTGCTGTTGCTGCTGCCGCTGGCGGTGGTGACGCAGGCGGTGCGGCCGCGGAAGAAAAGACCGAATTTGATGTGATCCTCGCCGGTGCTGGCGACAACAAGATCAACGTCATTAAGGCTGTTCGTACGCTGACTGGTCTTGGCCTCAAAGAAGCTAAAGATCTGGTTGAAGCTGCACCGAAGCCAGTCAAGGAAGGCGTATCCAAGGATGAAGCCGATGCGGCTAAAGCTGCCCTTGAAGAAGCTGGAGCATCGGTTGAGCTCAAGTAACTTGAATATTGTTTGAATATTCGTTCCCCCACATCGGTTTTCCGGTGTGGGGATTGCCCATTCTCGGGCGTAAGAAAATTTGTTTCTGTGACCAGATCAAAAACACTGGCACATCAGACACTTGAACAGAGGTACCACCAATGGGATCAAGCATCACCGCACTCAACAGTCGTCGTCGTTTTCGCCGTAACTTTGGTTCTATCGCCGAAGTGGCAAAAATGCCAAACCTGATTGATGTTCAAAGAAGCAGTTATGATTTGTTTCTGCAAAAAGATGTAGAGCCTTCAAAGCGCGAGAGCATAGGCCTTCAGGAAGTGTTCCAGTCGGTCTTTCCCATCAGTGATTTTAATGACAAATCCATCTTGGAATTCGTATCCTATACTTTGGAAGAACCCAAATATGATGTCGAGGAATGCCAACAGCGTGGGTTGAACTTTGCCTCATCGCTTAAGGTGACTTTGCGTTTGGTGGTCTGGGAAGAAGATGAAATTACCGGTACGCGTTCCTTGCGTGATACCAAAGAACAAGAAGTCTATATGGGCGATATGCCGCTCATGACTAAAAACGGCACCTTTATTATCAATGGCACAGAGCGTGTGATCGTCTCACAGATGCACCGTTCGCCGGGGGTGTTTTTTGATCATGACCGTGGCAAATCCCATGCGTCAGGCAAATTGCTCTTTTCAGCGCGCGTCATTCCTTATCGCGGCTCATGGCTGGATTTTGAGTTTGATGCCAAAGACATTGTTAATGTGCGCATTGACCGCAAGCGTAAGCTTCCTGCCACCACATTTTTGATGGCGCTGATTGACGAAGCATCAGAAGCTTATGTGGCGGAATGTAAGAAAGAGGGCATTGAACCTGATCGGACAAAGGTTAATGGCCTATCTCGCGAAGCCATCTTAAACTATTTTTATGACGCCGTTGATTACAAGCGCAGCAAAAAAGGGTGGCAGACCAATTTTGACGCTAGCCGTCTGCGCGGTGCAAGGTTGAGCCACGATCTGGTTAATGCTGGAAATGGCGAAGTGGTTGCCGCTAAGGGGGAAAAGCTGACCCCTCGTTCTCTGCGGAAACTTGAAGAAAGCGGTATCAAAGAGGTTTTGGTCAGTGATGAGCAGATTATTGGCCAATATATTGCCCATGATATCGTTGATATGACCACAGGCCTGGTTCTGACTGAGGCTGGGGATATCATTACCGAAGAAATCCTGCAAAGCCTGCAAGAAATGAAAACGGATAAAATCCGTCTGCTGGCTATTGATAATGTCAACACAGGTAGTTTTTTAAGAAACACCCTTGCCGCTGACCGCAACAATTCGCGTGAAGATGCGCTGGTTGATATTTATCGTGTGATGCGCCCGGGTGAGCCGCCAACACTGGAAACCGCAGAAGCGCTCTTTAATGGGCTGTTCTTTGATAGCGAACGCTATGACCTGTCTTCGGTGGGTCGGGTTAAGCTTAATGCGCGTGTTGGACTGGATGTTGATGACCAGATGCGTGTTCTGCGCCGTGACGATATCCTTGGGATCATTAAGGTTCTGGTGGATTTGCGTGATGGTAAGGGTGAGATTGACGATATCGATCACCTTGGCAACCGCCGCGTGCGTTCGGTGGGCGAATTGATGGAAAATCAATATCGCATCGGACTTGTGCGTATGGAACGGGCGATCAAAGAGCGGATGTCATCAGTTGAGATTGACCGCACCATGCCAACGGATCTGATTAATTCAAAGCCTGCCGCCGCGGCGGTCAAAGAGTTCTTTGGCTCGTCCCAGTTGTCGCAGTTCATGGATCAGACCAACCCATTGTCAGAGATTACCCATAAACGCCGTTTGTCGGCGCTTGGCCCCGGTGGTCTAACGCGTGAGCGTGCCGGATTTGAGGTGCGTGATGTGCATCCAACCCATTATGGCCGGATTTGTCCGATTGAAACCCCAGAAGGCCCAAATATTGGTCTGATTAACTCGCTTGCGACTTTTGCCAAAATTAACCGTTATGGCTTTATTGAAACCCCATATCGCAAAGTTGAAAATGGCAAAGTCACGGATGAGGTGATTTATATCTCAGCGATGGACGAAGGCCGATTTGCCATTGCACAGGCTAACGCAGAGCTTGACGACAAGGGGCGCTTTGTTGGGGAATTGATCCCGATCCGCCGCGCAGGGGAAATTGGTCTTGGCAATCCTCAAGAAATTGAGCTGATGGATGTATCGCCGAAACAGCTGGTTTCGGTGGCGGCATCATTGATCCCTTTCCTTGAAAATGATGATGCTAACCGGGCGCTGATGGGCTCAAACATGCAACGTCAGGCGGTGCCATTGATCAAATCTGAAGCCCCATTGGTCGGTACTGGCATGGAGGCGATTGTTGCCAAAGACTCAGGTGTGACAATCATTGCTCGCCGAAGTGGTGTGGTTGATCAGGTGGACGCAACCCGAATTGTGGTGCGTTCTAACGAAACCTCTGAACAGGATGTATCACCTGTTGATATTTATTCCTTGTTAAAGTTTCAGCGTTCCAATCAGAACACTTGTATCACTCAACGGCCTCTGGTTCGCGTTGGGGATGAGGTGTTGGCAGGTGATATTCTCGCTGATGGCCCGTCAACCGAAGATGGGGAATTGGCGCTTGGCCGCAATGTGCTGGTCGCGTTTATGCCATGGAACGGCTATAATTTTGAAGATTCGATCCTTATCTCAGAGCGGATTGTCCGTGATGATGTTTTCACCTCCATTCATATTGAAGAATATGAGATTATGGCGCGTGATACCAAGCTTGGTACCGAGGAAATCACCCGTGATATTCCAAATGTAGGTGAAGAAGCGCTGAAAAATCTGGATGAGGCTGGCATGATCTATGTTGGTGCCGATGTTCAGGCTGGCGATATTCTGGTTGGTAAGGTGACGCCAAAGGGCGAAACCCCAATGACCCCAGAAGAAAAGCTGTTGCGTGCCATCTTTGGGGAAAAAGCCTCAGATGTTCGTGACACCTCTTTGCGTGTACCGCCCGGTGGGGCAGGAACCGTGGTTGAGGTGCGGGTATTCTCACGCCGGGGCGTTGATAAAGACGAGCGTTCTCGCGCGATTGAACGCTTTGAAATTGAACGCCTTTCCAAAGACCGTGATGATGAACGCGAAATTCTTGAACGCGGATTCTATAACCGTCTGATGGAATTGATGGTTGGTCAAACCGTTGCCTCTGGCCCTGCCGGAGTCAAAAAAGACAGCAAAATCACTAACGATATGCTGTCGGAACTGGCTCGGAACAAGTGGAACGAGATTGCGGTTAAAGACGACAAGACCCAAAAAGCCATCGAAGCACAGATCGACGACTTTGAAAAATCCATCAAGAAACTCGAAGCTCGGTTTAATGATAAGGTGGATAAGCTTCAGCGCGGTGATGAATTGCTGCCTGGCGTCATGAAGATGGTTAAGGTTTTTGTCGCTGTGAAGCGTAAGCTTCAACCTGGCGATAAAATGGCTGGCCGTCATGGAAACAAAGGGGTGATCTCGCGGATTCTTCCAGTTGAAGATATGCCATATCTTGATGACGGCACACCTGTTGATATCGTTCTTAATCCGCTTGGCGTGCCATCACGCATGAATGTGGGTCAGATTCTGGAAACCCATTTAGGTTGGGCCTCCGCAGGGCTTGGCAAGAAAATCGCTCATGTTGTGGATGAGGCGGTGCAAAAGAATAGCCCGAAATTAATCAAGGATGAGCTAAAGCAGATTTACAGCCCGGATCAATTCAAAGAATCCATTGATAAATTGGATGATCAGCAATTGGTTGAGCAAGGCAGGCTTTTGTCCAAGGGTGTTCCGATGGCAACGCCTGTGTTTGATGGCGCGAAAGAAAAGGATGTTCGGGACTTCCTGACTTATGCAGGATTGAACGAAACAGGCCAAGAATGGCTGACCGATGGCCGCACGGGGGAAACCTTTGATCGCGCGGTTACGGTTGGTTACATTTATATGCTTAAGCTCCATCACCTTGTTGATGAGAAAATTCACGCGCGTTCCATTGGCCCATATTCGCTTGTCACCCAGCAGCCGCTTGGTGGTAAGGCGCAATTTGGTGGTCAGCGCTTTGGTGAGATGGAGGTCTGGGC
>JALRFL010000150.1 GCA_023259875.1 Alphaproteobacteria bacterium | reverse complement strand
TGTAGTTTATCTGATAAACGGAAATACTTACACATGTAAGACTCCTGAAACAGCCGAAAGGTGGGTAGAGTTAGGACTTGCACAAATAGTAGATCCAAATTATGAACCACTTCCTGAAACCGAACCTGAACCCGAACCATTATCAAGCGAGGCTTGAATAATGCCGCGTCCACCTTGGTCAAGATAACCAGCAACGATCAGAATATCACCACCAGCCTGTGCCAGTGATCCTACTTCGGCGTTGTAATCAGCCTTGCCATCTTCGTGTGGGGCGTTAATGGTGATGGTGCCGCCTGCGGCCTCATAATTGGCTGCAATGCTGTCAGCTAAGCCTTTACCATAATCGTTGTTAGTATAGGTCATAGCGGCGGTTTTGAAACCGCGTTCCATTAGGATATCGGCAACGATCTTACCCTGACGCGCATCAGATGGCGCGGTACGGAAAAACAGACCGTCATCTTCAACCGTTGTCAGCGCAGGTGAGGTTGCGGATGGTGAAATCATCACAATACCATTAGCCATGGCTACATTCTGAAGAATCGCTGTGGTCACCCCTGAACAGTCTGCACCAACAATGGCGGCTACGCCATCAGAGGTGATCAGGCGTTCTGCTGTTGATGAAGCCGCTGCCGCGTCGATACAGGTCGAATCACCACGAACAGAAACCACATTCATGCCATTCATGAATTTCCCTGAGTCATTGACTTCTTTCATAGCTAGTTCAGCCCCTGCCGCCATATCTGGGGTCAGTGATTCGATTGGGCCAGTATAGCCAAGGATGACGCCGATTTTGACATCTTCCGAAAAGGCTGGACTTGCTACAGCCATGCTAAGGGCCGCCGCCATAAGAATTTTTTTCATTTGGTATCCTCCATTTCAAAAATATGTTCCATTATTAAAAGCAAGTAGCAGTTTTCGCAATTAAATTAGATAAAATGAAAGAATATCTTTTGCAAAAATGCAAGTTAATAGCCTATCGGACATATTTATTTCTTTGGTTGCTCTGGCAAAGGGAATAAATTATCCAGTCTTAACACAAGTTTTGATCTAACTAAGCAAAGGTCATCATCTTTGCACGAAAGTCTAAGCTTTCATAAAGGGGGCAAAATGTTGCAACAACGTATCCCAGCCACCGTGATCACGGGGTTTCTTGGCGCCGGTAAGACAACACTCATCAGAAATCTTTTGATGAAAGCGGATGGTGAGCGGCTTGCCCTGATTATCAACGAGTTTGGTGATGTTGGTGTTGATGCCAGTTTGGCAAAGGAATGTGGCGCGTCATCTTGTGATGCTGATAGCATTATTGAACTGGCGAATGGCTGTATCTGTTGCACGGTCGCGGATGACTTTATGCCGAGTATGGAGGCGCTTCTTAATCAGTCACCGCCCCCTGACCGCATCATTATTGAAACCTCTGGTCTGGCTTTACCGCAACCGCTTGTTCAAGCGTTTCAATGGCCCAGCATCCGCACAAGAGCCATGCTTGACGGCGTGGTTACCGTGGTTGACGGGCCGGCCTTAGCCATGGGGCAGGTGGCGAGTGATATGAGCGCTCTTGAGGCCCAGCGTCAGCTTGACCCCGAACTTGACCACGATACCCCTATTAATGAGCTTTTCCACGATCAGCTTTCTGCTGCTAATATTCTGGTCATGGCAAAAACCGATTTGATGACAAAAGAAGACAAGGCCAAGGTAAGGGATAAATTGGGGCGTCTGATGGCGCAAGATACCCCCGTTATTGAGACTGATGCAAGCAACGCCCCCATGGGGGCTATCTTTGGCCTAGGGCTAGAAGATGAGGCCTTTGCCCGAAGCGCACATTCCCTTCATGACCATCATCACCATGATCATGACGATGATGACCATGATGACCATGATGACCATCACCATGATCATGGGCATGATGCCTTTAAGACCGTGATTATGACCTTGCCGCCATTAGGCGATTCTGTTGATATTGTTCATGCCATCCGTGATCTAGCAGGCCCTGGTGGGATGCTTCGTGCCAAGGGATTTCTGGCGGTTCAAGGCAAAGTGGCGCCATTAGTGATCCAAGCGGTAGGAAGCCGGGTAGATCACTATTATGCGCAGACGGATATGTTAGGGGATAGCCAAGACCCGGATATGGCCGCAGGGTTGGGGCGGCTTGTGGTGATTGGCTATGCGGATATGGATGTGTCTGGATTAGCAGAACGCGTTGGTGGTCAGATCACCTGATGGTGAAAAAGACTGGCAATCCATTTCCTTTCAGGGGGTGTGATGCATCTTCTCAAGATTGAGCAATCAGGCGATCTTTATGCAAGTGGTGAGGCAGTTGACTTAGGCCAGACGCCAGGGCGCATCGCTATCCTCACCGCCGCTGATAGTGAGATCAGTCTGCTGGCTGAAGCCGCCAGAAGGAAGCGATTTCTCGACCCAATCAAAGTCCAAAAAGTGGTAATTATCCAACTTTCTCAGGTTTGAGAAGAGAACAGCCGGCGACGAAACAAAGATTACATGACGGTGAAATTCAATTTAATGCGCTGAGAGAAGATATGTCAGACATAGAAGAAACAATAGATTCTGAAATTAAAGATTTACATTCTCGCATTACAACACAGCACCGAGAAATGGAAG